>JAZOWI010000001.1:0-7292 GCA_045659145.1 Acutalibacteraceae bacterium
GTGGCCGCTTCGGCTCAGGAGATCGAGCAACTGGTGGCCAAACGCGCCGAGGGAGAAGCACGACAGACCCAGCTTCGCCTCCAATCCCGTGAGAAAAACGACGAGCGGGAGCGGATGGGTCAGGAAGTGGTCCGTCTGGAAGAGAAGACCGCCGGTATCAAGCAGCAGGTGGACGATCTGTCTCGCCGTTTGTACGAGGAGTACGAACTGACCCGTTTGGAAGCGGAAGCGGTGGCAAAACCCATCGAGGATCCCACGGCGGCGAACCGTCGCGTGCTGGAATTGCGCAATAAGATCCGCGCGCTGGGTAGCGTTAACGTAGACGCTATTGAAGAGTTCAAAGAGGTCAATGAGCGCTATCAATTCTTGAAAGTGCAGATCACCGACGTGGAAAACACCAAGGAAGAACTGCTTCGCCAGATCAACGACCTAACCGCCCAGATGCGGGAAGTGTTCATTGAGCGGTTTAAGCAGATCAACTATCAGTACGGTATCGTCTTTGCCGAGTTGTACGGCGGCGGTAAGGGCGAATTACGCCTGAGCGATCCCGATGATATTCTCGGTTCCGGTATCGATATGTTCATTCAACCTCCCGGAAAGGTTATCCTTAATCTGGAAGCCTTGTCCGGCGGTGAAAAGGCGTTGGCGGCTACTGCGCTGTTGTTTGCAATCCTCAAGGTTACTCCCTCTCCGTTCTGTGTGCTGGACGAGGTGGAGGCCGCTCTGGACGATGTGAACGTAGATCGGTATGCGGCGTATCTGCGCCGTATGTGCGACCGCATTCAGTTCATTGCCATTACCCACCGTCGGGGTACCATGGAAGAGGCGGATACCCTGTACGGCGTCACAATGCAGGAGCGCGGTGTTTCCAAACTGTTGGAACTGCGCGCCAGCGAAGTGGAGCAGAAACTGGGTCTGAAACTGAGTGAAGACAAGAAATAAGGAGACACACCATGGGATTTTTCGGTAAGATCGGTCAGGGACTTAAAAAGACCCGTGACTCGTTGATGAACTCGGTCTCGGCAGTGCTGGGTGGTTTTACCCGCATTGACGAGGACTTGTTCGAGGAATTGGAAGAGATTCTCGTGATGGGGGATGTGGGTGCCAATACTGCATCCCGCATCTGCGCCCAGTTACGGGAAATCGTAAAGGAGCAGAATGTGACGGACCCCAAGGAGATCCGCACACTTCTGCGTACCATTGTTGCGGATATGCTGGAAGGCGGTCAGGAGCTGTCTTTGACCACTAAGCCCTCGGTGATCCTGGTGATCGGTGTCAACGGTGTGGGCAAAACCACCACCATCGGCAAGATGGCGGCCAATCTGAAAGCACAAGGTAAGAAAGTGATTCTGGGTGCCGCCGACACCTTCCGCGCCGCCGCCATTGAGCAGTTGGAGATCTGGGCGGACAGAGCCGGCGTGGATATTGTCAAGCACGGGCAGGGCGCCGATCCGGCGGCTGTGGTGTTTGACACGGTATCCGCCGCCAAGGCGCGTGGCGCCGACGTGGTTATTTGCGATACCGCCGGTCGTTTGCATAACAAGAAGAATCTGATGGACGAACTGGCGAAGATCGGCCGCGTGATCGACCGTGAATTGCCCGATGCAGATAAGGAGATCCTGCTGGTGGTGGATGCCACCACGGGTCAGAATGCAGTGAATCAGGCACGGGAGTTTAAGGCAGCCGCCGGCATTACCGGCATCGTGCTGACCAAATTGGACGGCACGGCCCGCGGCGGTGTAGTGCTGGCCATTCGCGAAGATTTGAAGGTGCCGGTCAAGTTTGTGGGTGTGGGCGAAGGCATTGACGATTTGCAGCCCTTTGACCCCGCTCAGTTTTCCGCCGGTTTGTTTGATGAGGAGGAGAACGTATGAAATACGTCATCGCTACCCATAATGCCCATAAGCTCATCGAATTACAGCGCATTTTAGCGCCGTTAGGCATTGAAGCGGTCACTGACCGCGATTTGAATATGGAGTTGCCCGAAGTGGAGGAGACCGGCACCACGTTTGCAGAGAACGCTTATCTGAAAGCGGCATCGGCTTGTGATTTTACGGGTCTGCCTGCTATTGCCGATGACTCCGGTTTGGTGGTGGACGCGTTGGATGGTCGTCCCGGTGTCTATTCTGCCCGTTACGGCGGGGAAGAGGCCACGGATGACGATCGCAATGTGCTTCTTCTTGGCGAGATGAAAGACGTACCCAAAGGGCAGCGCTCTGCGCGGTTTATTTCGGCAGTGTGTTGCGTGTTCCCCAATGGAGATGTGTTGCGTGCGGAAGGCGCCTTTGAAGGTGAGATCGCTTATGCGCCTGCGGGCGAAAACGGATTCGGATATGATCCGATCTTCCTGGTGGGCGATCGCACGTCCGCGGAAATGACTCCTGCGGAAAAAGATGCGGTCAGTCATCGGGGAAAAGCGTTGAGTCTCTTTTCCAAGGATTTAGAGGCCTATTTGACAAAGAATAAATGAGGTATGAACTATGACCAGTAAACAGCGCGCCTATTTGCGCGGATTAGCCAATACGATGGAGCCGATCCTCCATGCCGGTAAGGGTGGCATTTCGGATGCCCTCATTAAGCAGGCAGACGACGCCCTGACCGCCCGTGAACTTATTAAGGGTAAGGTGCTGGAAACGGCCCCCGGTACCGCCAGAGAGTTGGCGGAGGAGATCGCGGCGGCGGTGCAGGCACAGGTGGTGCAGGTAGTGGGCCGTACTTTTGTGCTGTTCCGTCAAAACGAGAAGGAGTCTCAGATTCGGCTGCCTCGCGCATAATTTTATTTGTTACGCATAAGAAAGGAGGGGCGCTATGAAGAAAATGGGGCTGCTGGGCGGCACCTTTGATCCTATTCATCAGGGGCATCTATCCATGGCACTGCGGATGGCGGAGGATCTGTCGCTGGACGCTGTGCTGTTGATGCCTACCTTTGTACCGCCCCATAAGATACGTGAGAAGATGGCATCGGCTGAGCATCGGTTAGAGATGTGCCGCTTGGTGTCGAAGGATCACCCTGTGTTGCAGGTGTCGGATCTGGAACTGACTCGTGAAGGGGCCAGTTTTACGGTAGATACGTTGATTGCTTTGCAGGAACTGTATCCGGACACACAGTGGTATCTGATTACGGGTGCCGATATGTTTGTTACCTTGCGCACGTGGCATCGGTTCTCCGAGATTGCTCAGCGGGCGGTGCTGTGCACTGTGCCCCGTGCAGGGACAAATCGGCAACAACTCGATGATTATGCCAATACATTACAGGCAAACGGATGTCAGTGCTACGTGGCGAAAGAGCCGGTGGAAACCGTTTCTTCCACGGAGATCCGCCGTCGGGTCGTTGACGGTGAACCGCTTACCGGCTTGGTTCCTGCCTCGGTGGAGGAGTATATCCGTCAGCATCGTTTATATCTGGACGATAAAAAGACAGAACGCACGCCGGATGAGCAGTTTATTGAGATCATCCGCCGTCGGTTGTCCCCTTATCGCTTTCGTCACTCTCTTTGCGTGGCAGAGGAGGCACAGCGACTGGCGTTGCATTACGGCGCCGATGCGGATAAGGCTTATACTGCCGGCATTCTTCACGATGTTCTGAAAGATACGCCACCCCAAAATCAGTTGCAAATGATGAAGGATTTTGGTATACTGTTGGACGATGTTGAGAAGGTGAGTCCCACCTTGTGGCATGCACGCTCAGGAGAGTGTTTTTTACGCCGTATCCTCGGTGTAACGGATGAGGAGATATTGACAGCGGTACGGTATCATACCACCGGTCGAAAAGGTATGTCCTTGTTGGAACAAATACTGTTTACCGCGGATTTCACGTCGGCCGACCGGGATTATCCCGATGTGGATGTGATGCGAAAGTTAGTGGATCAATCTTTGTCAGCGGCAATGCGATACGGCGTGGAATATACCATTCACGATCTGCTAAATCGAGGTCGTGCGGTGCACACCGATACCGTTGCACTATACAATGAACTCGTATTGTCTGATGAAAATGGAGGGCAAACGAATGAGCACAAACAATAAAAAGAAACAAGTGAGTCTGGCGGGTGCCGCCGGCACCTCGAAAAAGAAGAAACGTCCTGTAGGTAAGATCGTTGGTGTGTCTTTCCTCTTGGTCGTTTTGCTGGCGGTGGGTATTCTCGGATACCAGATCCTAGGTAGAGAAAAAGGCCCCTCGCTAACAGCGGAGGAGATGGTGGAATACACCGTTACACCCGATGACATCAAGGGAAAAGTGTCCTATTTTGCTTTGGGTGTGACCGGAGTGAATAAGACCGATTGTCTGGATATGGTGGCGGTGTTGTGTTATAACCGCCAAACAAAGGATGTGTCGGTGATTCAGATTCCGGTGGCCACTTATATCGGAAAAGACACGGGCTTCGCCACTTCAATTATCGGTGAGGTGTGGGGTAAGCCCCAGCCGGAAGTGTTCTGCACTTCCTGTCGCGTGCGGGTGTATGCCGACGAAGTAAAGGAGAATAAGCACACGGTATGCGGCAATAAACTGGAAAACAAAACCGGTTCCTCTTTTGGTGATTTGATTCGGGTGTTCAACGATCAGTACGGTCTGCCCATTGATAACTATTTAGTGATTCCCCGTAACGGTTTAGCCAAATTGGTGGATGAGCTGGGCGGCTTGGATCTGACATTAACTGCAAAGGCTACCCTGAATGGGAAAAGCTTTGCCGCAGGCGATCATACCCTGACCGGTGCCCAAGCCGTAGAGTATGCGGTCGGCTATAACTATAAGAACAATCCGAAAACAGATCTGGAAAGAATGGAGCGGCAACGGGCATTCTTTGCGGCGTTGTGGCAACGGTTGTCCGCCTGTGAGATGGAAGATCTGTATTATGTGGATAAAAACACAGGTTCTACAAAAGGAATGATCGGACGCTTGATGAATGGTTCCGATCCGATTCGTTTTAATACCACTTCGTTTGGAAAAGCTCGGTTGTTGGGCGTGTCGGATACGGCGGCAAACAAACTGAAACTGTCCGACGCCATGGCGCAGTTTATTTATCGTATTACCAGAACACCGCTGAATCAGGTCACTTTCAGTGTGTTGCCCGGTGAGTCGGTTAAGTCGGGAACTGCAACGGTTTATTCGGTGAACAAGGCCAAAGTGATCGAATTGCTGAACAATGTATTGAATCCTTACGGCTTGACTTTGGATGAAAACACAGTGAAGGCTCCGCAGTTGAAGGAAAAACCGACGGACAACGATGCTACAACAGTGACACTGGAAGCGGCGGCACCGTCCCAGTCGGGTTTTATCAGCACTACTACGGCATCCACCACGACTACTACAACAATAGAAACCACCACGACGACTAACACAACAGCAAAAGAAACGGAGTAAATATATGACCATTGAACAAATATGGCAATGCGCAGTACGGGTGCTCGATCAGCACAAGGCGGAGAATATCCGTGTGCTGAAAGTGTCCGGTATCACTTCCATTGCCGATTATTTTCTGCTGGCCAGCGGCGGCAGTGCCAATCAGGTGCGCAGTC
Organism: Acutalibacteraceae bacterium; assembly: GCA_045659145.1. Classification (GTDB taxonomy): domain Bacteria; phylum Bacillota; class Clostridia; order Oscillospirales; family Acutalibacteraceae; genus UBA5905. The sequence goes on from JAZOWI010000001.1 coordinate 5,515, forward strand.
TGGCAGACTATGCGGAAGAGGTTTTGGCAAAGGAAGGGAAACACCCTCTGCGTACTGAGGGATACACTTTCGGCGAATGGATCACATTGGATTACGGCGATGTGCTGCTGCATGTGTTTCGCCGTGAGACCCGTGATTTTTATGATCTGGAACGACTGTGGGCCGATGCCACTGAGATGGATGTGACCCCCTATTACTTTGAGCAATAATTAACGGTGAGGAGAATCAGTTATGGAACGTTATAATCCCGCAGAAGTGGAAGCGAAATGGCAAAAATATTGGGAAGATAATCAGACCTTCAAGACGGATGTCTGGGATTTCTCCAAGCCCAAGTATTATGTATTGGATATGTTCCCGTATCCTTCCGGCGTGGGTCTGCATGCCGGCCACCCCGAAGGCTATACGGCCACGGATATTATGTCCCGTATGAAGCGTATGCAGGGATACAATGTGTTGCACCCTATGGGCTACGACTCGTTTGGTTTGCCGGCGGAACAGTATGCGGTCTCCACCGGTAATCATCCCAACGGGTTTACTCAGGAGAATATCAAAACATTCTCCAAACAGCTTAAAGAGCTTGGCTTTGACTACGACTGGTCCAAGATGACCGCCACCTCCGATCCCGAGTTCTATAAATGGACCCAGTGGATCTTTAAAAAGCTGTGGGAGGCCGGTTATGCCAAGCGCATTGAGATGCCGGTGAACTGGTGCGAGGAGTTGGGCACGGTGCTGTCCAATGACGAGGTCATCGACGGCAAATCCGAGCGCGGTGGCTATCCCGTGGTGAAGAAGAATATGATGCAGTGGGTCGTTGACCAGCCTGCCTTTGCGGAGAAACTGTTAGAGGGTCTTAATGAGATCGAGTGGCCGGAGTCCACCAAAGAGATCCAGCGCAACTGGATCGGCAAGTCCACCGGTGTGGAGGTGGATTTCAAGTTGGTTGGCGGCGGTGATTTCTCCATATACACGACCTGCATTGAAACTATCTACGGTATTACCTTTATGGTACTGGCTCCTGACGGAAAGATCACCGAATCCCTGCTGGATCGGGTGAAAAATCGCGACGAGGTGCAGGCCTACATCAATGAGACGGTGAAGAAGTCCGATATAGACCGTACCGATCTTAACAAAGGGAAAACCGGTTGCCCCTTGAAGGGTGTCTATGCCATCAATCCCGTCAACGGCAAAGAAGTGCCTGTGTATATCGGCGATTTCGTATTGGCAAATTACGGCACCGGTGCGGTTATGGCGGTTCCCAGCCACGATCAGCGTGACTTTGAATACGCTGTTGCTCATAATATTCCCATGATTCAGGTCATCGAGGGTCGGGATGTTTCCGAGTGCGCTTTTGAAAAGCAGGATTATCTGGGAAAGGGTTGCAGGTTGGTGAACTCTCAGGAGTTCACCGGTTTGACGGTGGAAGAGGCCAAGGAAGCCATCACCTGCAAGTTGGAGAAGATGGGTGTTGCTCGTCGTAAGAACAACGACCACTTCCGCGAGTGGATCTTTGCTCGTCAAGGCTATTGGGGGGAGCCGGTACCCTGCATTTACACCGAGGAGGGGGAGACCGTTTTCCTTCCCGATTCGGAGTTGCCGGTGGTTCTTCCCGTGCTGGAGGATTATAAGGGCCGTGGTGGTCAGGCGCCGCTGGAAAATGCCGAAGAGTGGAACCACTACGATAAGGATGGCCTGTAAGGTTTGCGTGAAACCTCCACTATGCCCGGATCTGCCGGCTCTTCTTGGTACTATATGCGATATATCGATCCCAAGAACGAGAA
>JAZOWI010000002.1:0-23259 GCA_045659145.1 Acutalibacteraceae bacterium
CAGCTTGCCGCGGTAGTTCAGGTCACAGGAGATCTTGCACCCGTGGGCCTTGGCCGCCTTGCAGGCCTCGCGACAGATCTCCACCACGTTCTCGCCCAGAGCAGGGGTGATGCCGGTGAAATGGAACCAGTCGGCACCCTCGAAAATGGCATCCCAGTCAAAGTCGGCGGTAGTGGCCTGCTGAATGGCGGAATACTTGCGGTCGTAGATGCAGACGGAGCCGCGCTGCGAGGCACCCTTTTCATTGAAATAGATGCCCACACGGTCGCCGCCGCGGGTGATGAGGGAGGTGTCCACACCGTAGCGGCGCAGACTGTTCACCGCCGCCTGACCGATGGCGTGGGCGGGCAGCTTGGTAACGAAAGCCGCGTCCATCCCGTAGTTGGCCAGCGACACTGCCACATTGGCCTCGCCGCCGCCGAAGGTGAACTCCACGTGATCGCACTGAACAAAGCGCTCATAGTTATAGGGTTGCAGACGGAGCATCAGCTCACCGAAGGTTACGATTCTTGCCATAATACATTCATCCTTTCTTATTCAGCCTGTGCGGCGGCACGCGCCTCGGCGCACAGAGCGGTGATTTTATCCCAATTGCCTGCCGCGATCTCCGCCGCAGGACAGACCCAACTGCCGCCGACGGCGTGGATAAAGGGGGCGTCCACGTATTCCTTGATGTTGGCGGTGTTCACGCCGCCGGTGGGCAGGAATTTGAGCCCCACAAAGGGAGCGGACAGATTCTTCATCGCGGACAGTCCGCCGTACACGTTGGCGGGGAAGAACTTCACCATTTTCAGGCCGTGTTTCAGCGCCGCCATAATCTCGGTGGGGGTGACGCAGCCGGGGGCAACGGGGATACCGTTCTCCACGCACCAGCCCACCACCTCGTCACTGAAACCGGGGGACACAATGAACTTGGCGCCCATCTCCACCGCCAGCTTGGCCTGCTCCACATTCACAATGGTGCCGGCGCCCACCAGCACCTCAGGGCAGTTGTCCGCCACCGCTTTAATCGCCTCGGGGGCGCAGGCGGTGCGGAAGGTGATCTCCATGGTGTCGACGCCGCCCGCCGCCATAGCACGGGCGGTGGGGACAGCGTCCTCTACTTTGTTAAGTACCACCACGGGCACTACGATGGAGTTTGCCAGTCTTTCCATAACAGTCATACTCAAATACCTCCTAAGGTGGCGCAAGTAATCCGCCTCCTGTTTTCAAAAAGCAGATTCCTGCTCATTTTTATATAATGTGGTATACACGCTATATCAAACAAAAATCCGCTTTTTGAAAATCTTAGACCTCAAAGCGAGGAGATTTTGAGGGATTTTTGCTCAATTTTAGCGAAGCAAGGCTGTATGCCTTGCGAGATGAAATTGGGTAAAAAGCACCGAAATCCACCGCTTTGAGGCAGGTTCGGATTGCTTGTGTCGCCTTAATTATACGCCGGAATAGGCGGCAAAGCCGCAGTCGATAGGCAGCACCACGCCGGTGATGGCAGAGGCAGAGCGGTCGTCACACAGGAACAGGGTGCCGCCCAGCAATTCCTCCGCGTCTACAAAGCGACCCGTGGGGGTGCCGTTTAAGATCTTGGCGCTGCGAGGAGTGGGGGTGCCGTCCTCATTAAAGAGCAGCGCCTTGTTCTGGGCCGATACCAAGAAGCCGGGGGCAATGGCGTTGCAGCGAATACCCGTGCCCGCAAAATGGGTCGCCAGCCACTGGGTAAAGTTGGAAATGCCCGCCTTAGCCGCCGAATAGGCGGGGATCTTGGTGAGGGGAGTGTAGGCGTTCATAGAGGACACATTGAGGATGTTGCCGCTCTTTTTCTCCACCATCTCTTTGGCAAAGACCTGCGTGGGGATCAGGGTGCCTTGGAAATTGAGCTTGAACACAAAGTCCACACCCGCCGTGTCCAGATCAAAGAAGGACTTGCCGCCCTCTTTGGCCTCGTGATGATACTCGTTGTCGGTGGTGGCGCGGGGATTGTTGCCGCCGGCACCGTTGACCAGAATGTCGCAGGGACCCAAGTCGCGGAGCACCGCCTGATGCACCGCTTCCAGCGCCTCGGTCTCCAAGACGTTGGCCTTGTAGCCTTCGCAGATGAAGCCTTCGGCCTTCAACTCATCCGCCAAGGCCTTGACCGCGTCCTCATTCAGGTCCAACGCCGCCACCTTGGCCCCACACTGGGCAAAGGCACGGGCCATGGCGCCGCAGATGAGACCACCGGCACCGGTGACCACCACCACCTTGCCGCTGTAATCAATGTTCAAAGGGAGCTGTATCATGGTTATGTCCTCCTATTATTTTTTATCAAACTTTTCCAGAGAATCCCACACGCCCAGCATATACATAATGCCGAGAGCACGGTCGTACAGACCGTAGCCCGGGCGCACATTGCCGGGACCCTCATCCCACAGATGGCGTCCGTGGTCGGGACGGATATAGCCCTCATAACCACAGTCGTGATAGGTTTTGAGGATATCCAGAATGCCCGTGTCGCCGTCGCAGTCGCGGTGGGAAGCCTCGGAGAAGTCGCCGTTGTCAAAATGCTTGACATTGCGGATGTGGGCGAAGGCGATGCGGTCGCAATGCTTACGCACGATGTCCGCCACGTTGTTATTGGGATCGGCATTGAGACTGCCCGAGCACAGGGTCAGGCAGTTGTATTCATCGTCCACCATCCGCAGGAAACGATCGATGTTCTCCTCGTTGATGAGCAGACGGGGCAGACCGAAGATGTCCCAGGGGGGATCGTCCATATGAATGGCCATCTTAATGTCACACTCGCGGCAGGTGGGCATAATGGCTTCCAGGAAGTATTTGAGGTTCTCCCACAGTTTCTCGTGGTCCACTCCCTCATAGGCCTTGAACAGTTCGTCCAATTTCGCCATCCGCTCCGGCTCCCAGCCGGGGAAGGACATATTGTACTTCTCGGTGAAATCCAGAATGTACTGCGCCATCGCATTGTAGTCATCCTGAATCATATTCTTCTCGTAGAACAGGGCAGTGGAGCCATCTCCCACGGGGTGGAAGAGGTTGCTGCGGGTCCAGTCGAAGATGGGCATAAAGTTGTAGCAGATCACCTTGACACCAAACTGCGCCAGATTGCGGATGCACTGCTTGTAGTTCTCGATGTAGTGATCCCGGGTGGGCAGACCGATCTTGATGTCGTCGTGGACATTGACCGATTCCACCACGTCCATATTAAAACCGTAGGCATCCAACTGCCGCTTCACCTCGGCGATCTCCTCTATCTCCCAGACCTCACCGGGCATTTTGTGGTGCAGGGCCCATACGATGCCGTCCACACCGGGGATCTGCTTGATGTCGGACAGCTTGATGCGGTCGTTGCCCTCGCCGTACCAGCGGAAACACATATTCATAGGCATAGATTTTTCCTCCTCATTCTAATCCGAAATAGCGGATGGCGTTATCACAGCAAATATCTCTCACGATGGTGGAGAGGTTGTCCATATCCGCAGGGTATTCCCCATTCTCCACCCAACCGCCAATCAGCGCGCACAGGATGCGGCGGAAATACTCGTGGCGGGTGTAGGACAGGAAGCTGCGGGAATCGGTGAGCATACCGATGAAATTACCTAAGAGACTCAAATTGGCAAGACTGGTCATCTGCTCCTGCATCCCCGTCTTGTTGTCATTAAACCACCAGGCACTGCCGTGTTGCAGCTTGCCCGCCACCTCGGTGCCCTGAAATGCACCGATGAGGGTGTCGATAAAGGCGTTGTCCGAAGCATCCAGACTGTAAATGACGGTCTTGGGCAGGCTGTCGGTGCGATAAAGGGCGTCCAGCAACCCTGCCAGCGCATCGCGGGAGGGAGCGGGGCCGATGCAGTCGAAGCCTGTATCGGGGCCCAGAGCCGCCAGCATACGGCTGTTGGGATTGCGCAAGCAGTTGTAATGCAACTGCATCACCCAGCCGCGGCGGGCGTATTCTTCGCCGCAGAACACCAGCAGAGCGGTCTTATAGGCCTCCGCCTCTGCCGCAGACACGGTCTCTCCCGCCAGAGCGCGGGCCATAATGGCGTCCACCTCGCTGTCGGGAAGGGGCGAATAGACCATATAATCCAGACCGTGATCGCTGGCGCGGCACCCGCAGGCGGAAAAGTGATCCATCCGCAGGGACAGAGCCTCTTTCACCTGCGCCACCGTGGTGAGGGATCTCCCCACCAAGGCGCCCAGCGCGGCCATATAGTCCGCCCAGCCGTCCTTGTCCATATTCAGCGCCTTGTCAGGGCGGAAGGTGGGTGCCACCGTCACGGAAAAGGTATCGTCTGCCATCAACTTTTGATGCCATTCCAGAGAATCCAATGGGTCATCGGTGGTGCCGATGAAGGCCACGTTACTCTTGCGAATGATGCCGCGCACACCCATATCGGGGCGGGCCAGCACCTGAGCGGCTAACTGCCACACCTCCTCGGCGGTGTCGCCGTTGAGGAGACCCTCATAGCCGAAGTAGTTTTTCAGTTCCAGATGGCACCAGTGGTACATAGGGTTGCCGATGGCGCGGGGCAGAGCCTCGGCAAACTTCTGAAACTTCTCACGGGGAGAGGCGTCACCGGTGATGTACCGCTCCTCTACGCCGTTCGAACGCATAATGCGCCACTTGTAGTGGTCGCCGGTCAGCCACACCTCGTACAGATTGGCAAAGCGCTTGTCCTCATAGATCTCCTTGGGACTCACGTGGCAATGGTAGTCGATGATGGGCGCCTGAGCCGCCGTGCCGTGGTACAGCGTCCGCGCCGTGTCGGTGCTCAGCAGAAAATCTTTATCCATAAACGGTTTCATACAATGCCCCCTTTTTTTCACAGTATAGCATATTATTTTTGCAATGTTTATTGCATAAATTGTTTGACACATTGCATTTCTTGCGGTAATATATCTTGGTGAGGTGATTCACTATGGCGAGAAGTACCCAACGGTTTGACCCGCGGCAGACCATGCAGGGCAACACCTTTGAGATCTTTCATTATCAGGATATGCCCTCCCGTCATCCGGAGGCGCATTATCACGATTTCTACGAGCTGTTCTTCTTCATTGACGGAGACGTGGATTATTGGGTGGAGGGCGACGTGTACCATCTGCGGGCAGGGGACATCCTGCTCCTGCCGCCCGCCCATCTCCACAAGCCCGTCCCTCGGGGCGGGGCCGCCACCTACGAGCGCATCGTGCTGTGGGTGGATCGGGGGTATCTGGGCGGCATCGCAGGGGGCGTGCTGGAATCCTGCTTCGATCCCACCCGCGCAAGCGCCAATCTGCTGCGTCTGTCCACGGGGGAGCAAAAAGCGGTGCACGGGCTGGCCCTGCGCCTTAATGAGGAGTTCCACGGGGAGGCCTACGCCAAGGAGTGCTGTGTGTACGGGTTACTGCTGCAACTGCTCACCGCCGTCAACCGCATCGCCCGAGAGCGGGAGAGCGGCGCCGTTACCGCCTATCGCACCCCCACCTTTATCTCCGAGATCCTCACCTATATCGGAGAGCATTACCACGAGGATCTGACGTTGGACGGGTTAGCCGCCCATTTCTTTATCAATAAATACTATCTCTCCCACGAGTTCAAAAAGGCGGTGGGGGTGGGGGTGCATCGGTATATCACCCTGCGCCGTCTTCACATCGCCTATGATCTGCTTTCGGAGGGGAAGCCTGCGGGGCAGGTGGGGCTGCAATGCGGCTTTTCCGACTACACCGCCTTCTATCGCGCCTTTAAGGCGGAATACGGCCTCAGTCCCACCGCCTGCTCTCACTCAAATACGTAGCTGCTCCGATACTCCGTAGGGGTCTTGCCGGTGCAATTCTTAAACACCCGACAGAAATAGTGGAAATCCAAAATGCCGCAATGCTGGGCGATGGTCTGCACCTGCAAGCTGGTGGTTTTCAGCAGATGCTTGGCCAGATGCACCCGTCGGCTGTTCACATAAGAGGTGAAGGTCTGTCCCGTCTCCCGTTTGAAAAGACCGGAGAGGTAGCCGGCGCTGACGCTGTTCTGCTGTGCCATGGTCTGCAAGCTCAGGTCACAGGTGAGATCGTTCTCCACCTTAATTATGACCTTCTGAATCAGCGGCGAATACTGCTTGATGGAATACCGCTTGACCAAGCGGCAATAGGTGCGCATAATCTCCATCATAAACTCCATCACCACGGATACATTATGGAGCGCCTCGATGCGGCGGGCAAAATCCGAGGAGACCCGATCCAGATGCACCGGATGCACTCCGCCCTTTTCCGCCGCCTTACGCATCAGGGTGTTCATAATCACGCAGTAGTTCTTGGCATTGCGCAGGGGGTCCGCCACGCGGTTTTCCAGCACCTGCGCCGAAAAGGCCCCCATCATCCGCTCTGCCTTGTGGGCGTTGCCTTGGGCCACCGCCTCCATCAGTTCGTTCTCATAGTTATAGCGGTGCTCCATCACGTGCATTCGAAGGGGACCGTTCTCCGATGGGGTCTTGGGCTCCATCACACCGGACAGGAAGGCCGCCGACCGCTCGTTGTCGATATCCACCGTCTCAAACCGATCCTCACCGCTCCAAATATACTCCGCAAAGGTGTTGATCATCCCGTACAGCAGGGTTTCATCCCGCACCACCGGCAGAGAGGCGTAGTACGCCTCCAATTCACCGATCATCTTGGGGGATATGCCTACCCGCTCGCCCCGCTCCCAGATCTGCTGTTGGGTGAGGGTGGCGTTCAGGTACGGCCCGATAAAAAAGACCTGAGGCCGTTCACAGAAAGGCAGCAGGAAAAACACGTAGCGGCAGAAAAACAGGTCCGCCACCCGATACACCGTCTCCCCCTTGATCTGAGGGAAATAGTCGTAAAAGCACCGATTCCGCTGTTGGCGCATAAACAAATGCCCCAAATGATTGTCCACCTGCTCATCCACCACCGCTTCCGGATCGATCAGCAGGCTCTGAATGTGGCTTTTTTCCAGCATTTTTTGCAGAAAACGCAACTCATTATCGTAAAACATACGATCTCACCCTTCGCTTTTGGAATATAATTCCAATTTTCCGAGGCCATTTCATCGTAATTATAGCATATATAAATAGTTTTTCAACTCCTTTCCAGATACCTACATTAAATATGTGCAACAAATGCGAAAAAATGTGCTAACTCATAAACCCCTCTAACGATATAATTAGGATGTACCGATACGGGTAAATACATAGACCGTTGCTCGGTCTGAGAGAGGAATGTTTGTTTTATGGAAAAGAAGAATCGCTCCTTTGGCATGCGCGACTGTATCGCCTATGCCGCCGGTGATCTGGGCTGCAATATGAGTTTTGCGCTCAAGGGCACCATGTCTATCTTCTGGACCCAGTTTATGGGGATGGATCTGTGGTATGCGCTGCTGCTCATCGTGGTGCAGGTGTGGGACGCCATCAACGATCCGCTGATCGGCTCCATCATCGATGCCGACCGCCGCACCTACAAGCGCAATAAGTTCCTGGCCTATATTTGGGCGGGCTCCATCGGCCTGATCGTGGGCGGCGCCTGCTGCTTCCTGCCCTTCCCCAATGCCCCTGTCTGGGCTAAGTTCATCATCTTCATCGCCGGTTACGTGGTATGGGATGCCTTCTACACCGTGGCCAACGTGCCCTACGGCTCCCTGCTGTCCCTCATCTCCAACGACGTGAAGGATCGCGCCTCTCTGTCTGCGTGGCGCTCCATCGGCTCCATCTTCGGCAATATGCTGCCTATGGTGATCCTGCCCTTCATCATCTATGATGAAAACGACAACCTCATCGGTGAGCGCGTGTTCCTGGCCGCTCTGATCATGGGCGCCCTGGGCTTTATCTGCTTCCAGTTTATGATCCGCAACACCGAGATCCGTGTGGACACCACTGTCACCCTCAATGAGGAGCAGCCCAAGTTCAACGTGTTCAAGGCTTTCGGCAACTTCATCAAGAACCGTCCCGCCGTGGGCGCCACCGTGGCCGCCATGGGTATGTTCATCGGTATGCAGGGTGCCACCACCGCTGTGACCGTTATCTTCCAGTCCTATTACAATAATGCGAAGATCTCCGGTATCGTGCAGCTGTTCGCTATGATCCCCATCGTGTGCTTCACCCCCTTGGCCCGTAAGATGGTGGCCAAGTACGGCAAGAAGGAGCTGGCTACCTTCGGTTCCATCTGCTCCATCGTGGCCGCTGCCGGTCTGTTCATCATCACCCCCGACAACACCAATCTGGATCTGATGATCTATATCTTCTGCCAGTTGATTTACAGTCTGGGTCTGGGTATCTACTCCACCGTCTCCTGGGCGATGATGGGCGATGCCATCGACTACAACGAGTGGAAGTTCGGCACCCGTGAAGAGGGCACCGTCTACTCCCTGCACTCCTTCTTCCGTAAGCTGGCTCAGGGCATCGGTCCCTCTCTGGTGCTCATCGTGATGGTGGCGCTGGGTTACGTGGGCGCCGACGAAGGCAACCAGGCCTGGCATGTAGCCGTAAATATGCGCTATCTGGTGGCCGGCACCTTCCTGTTCTCCGCGCTGTTGCAGTTCATCGGTCTGGGTCTGGTCTACAATCTGGACAAGAAGACGCTGACTGAGATGAATACCGCGCTGGGCCGCGATATGGAAGAGGCCCCCGCTGCCGAGGCTGCTGAATAAGCTATCTTTCATACCTTCTTTTGTATTGCCGTATCACCCTGTCGGTTTTCCGGCAGGGTGATGCTTTTGAATGTCATTTATCCATATCTTGACAGGAGGTCACCCCTATGAGAACTGTACTGAATCTGAATGCCAACTGGGTATTCAACAAGCAAACGGACATCCCCGCCACCCTTCCCGCCGACTGGGAGGCTGTCAACCTGCCCCATTCCTGGAACGCGGTGGACGGTCAGGACGGCGGCAGCGACTATTTCCGCGGCACTGCCCTCTACGCCAAGACCCTGAACAAGGCGGATCTGCCCGCGGCGGCGCTGTATTATCTGGAGATCCGTGGCGCCAACTCCTCCGCTGACGTGTATCTGAACGGCGAGAAGCTGGCTCACCACGACGGCGGTTATTCCACCTGGCGCGTCAATCTGACCGCCTCCCTCCAAGAGGAGAATCTGCTGGTTGTGGCGGTGGACAACAGCGCCAACGAGACCGTGTATCCCCAGATGGCAGACTTCACCTTCTACGGCGGTCTGTATCGGGATGTGAATCTGATCTGCGTGCCCGAGAGCCACTTTGATCTGGACTTCTACGGTGCCCCCGGTATCGCCATCACCCCCACCATCGAGGGGGAGGATGCCACGGTGAAGGTGGACACCTACGTCACCGACCTCAAAGAGGGGCAGACCATTGTCTATACCATCTACGACGCCGAGGAGAAGGTCATCGCTACCGTGGAGAGCGCCGACACCTCTGCCACGCTGACTATCCCCAACGTGCATCGTTGGCACGGTCGCAAGGACCCCTATCTGTACTGCTGTGAGGCGGAGCTGATGAAGAGCGGCGAGGTCATCGACAATGTGTGCTCCCGTTTCGGCTGCCGCACCTTCGAGATCGATCCCGACAACGGCTTCATCCTCAACGGCGAGGAGTATCCCCTGCGGGGCGTCTCCCGCCATCAGGACCGCTGGGGTCTGGGCAACGCCCTGCTGCCCGAGCACCACAAGGAGGATATGGAGCTCATTTATGAGGTGGGCGCCACCACCATCCGTCTGGCCCACTATCAGCACGACCAGTATTTCTACGACCTGTGTGACGAATACGGTATGGTGGTATGGGCGGAGATCCCCTACATCTCCAAGCATATGCCCACCGGCCGCGAGAACACCGTCAGCCAGATGAAGGAGCTCATCTCCCAGAACTACAACCACCCCTCCATCGTGGTGTGGGGTCTGTCCAACGAGATCTCCATCGGCGGCTCCACCGACGACCTGTTGGAGAACCACCGCATCCTCAACGACCTGTGCCACGAGATGGATAAGACCCGTCTGACCACCATCGCGGCGGTGTCTATGTGCAAGATGGAGGATCCCTATTTGCAGATCCCCGACGTGGTGTCCTATAACCACTATTTCGGCTGGTACGGCGGCGACACCTCTATGAACGGTCCTTGGTTTGATAAGTTCCACGCCATGCATCCCTCCATCCCGATCGGTTGCTCCGAGTACGGCTGTGAGGCGCTGAACTGGCACACCTCCGATCCCCGTCAGGGTGACTATACCGAGGAGTATCAGGCCTATTATCACGAGGAGCTGATCAAGCAGCTCTTCTCCCGCAAGTATATGTGGGCTACCCACGTGTGGAATATGTTTGACTTCGGCGCCGACGCCCGCAACGAGGGCGGCGAGAACGGTCAGAACCACAAGGGTCTGATGACCTTTGACCGTCAGTACAAGAAGGATGCCTTCTACGCCTACAAGGCGTGGCTGTCCGATGAGCCCTTCGTCCATCTGTGCGGCAAGCGGTATATTGACCGTGTGGAGGACGTGACCAAGGTCACCGTCTACTCCAACCAGCCCACTGTGGAGCTGTTCGCCAACGGCGAGTCCTTGGGTGTCAAGGAGGCCCCCGACCACTTCTTCTACTTCGACGTGCCCAACGCGGGCGAGACCACTCTTAAAGCGGTGGCGGGCGACTGCACCGACGAGAGCGTCATCCGCAAGGTGGATACCTTCAACGAGGAGTATCGTTTGAAGGAGGAAGGCGCCATCCTCAACTGGTTTGATATTGACGCCCCCGAGGGCCGTTTCTCCCTCAACGACAAGCTCTCCGACATTATGGAGTCCAAGCGGGGCAAGCTGTGGTTTGTGAGTCTGGGCCTCAAACTGAAAAAGAAGATGGACGCCGGCAAGAAGGACAACAAGGGCGAGAAGAAGTCCGGCGGCTTTGAGGTGGACCTGAAGGGCGGCGACAGCGGCCTGATGCAGATGATGGGCGGCTTCACCGTGCTGCGCCTGACCAGCATGATGGGTATGATGAATATCTCCTTCACCAAGGAGGAACTGCTGAAAATGAACAAGCAGCTCAACCGCATCAAGAAACCCGCCAAGAAATAAGCAATAAACCGCCTCGGCAATTAGCCGAGGCGGTTTTTCCTTTTACAAACGAATAGGCGCTCTGTGTCGCACACAGAGCGCCCTTTTTTATATCCCGTAAGTGCCGGTGATCGGATCGCGGAACAGGGGAATGGCGGGCGGCGCAAAGGTAAACAGCACAAACAGTCCCCCCAGCAGCAAAAGACCCGCCACGGCGATCCATTGGGGCAAACGGCAACGGTCAGTGAGCCGACACGCCACCAAGGAGGACACCGCCGCCGCCACAAAAAAGAGCACAATGTTAAACCAGTCCGCCGACACCCCCAGTGCGCCGGTATAGGTGTAATAGAGCAGCGGAATCACCGCCAGCCCCGCCAGAGCGGACCAAAAGGTGCGACACCATAGAGTGTCGGTGTGATCCTTCCGTAAGAACCGCTGTATCACCGCAAACCCCACCAGCGGCACAAACAGTAATTTCATATGCTCCCAGGTGGATTCGTTGACCCCAGAAATCAGGGCCGCCACGGGGCCCTCGCCGGTCCATTCATACAGAAAATGCAGCAGCACCCCAGCGCCGCTCACGAACAGAAACCCTGCCACAGACCAAAAAGACAAACATTTTTTCACCCTTATCCCCTCTTTCTTCTACCTCACAGTATGTGCCCACCCACTGAGAATATGCCTGAAAAGCCTTGCGCAACCCTGCGGCGATTGGTATAATGAAAAGGAGGTGATTGGGATGGTAGAAGTGGCGGCGGCACTGATTTGGAAAGAGGGGCGGTTTCTCATCTGTCAACGACCCGCGCATAAAAGCAATCCCCTCCTGTGGGAGTTTGTGGGAGGGAAAGCGGAAGCGCACGAAACCCTGCCCCAGACCCTGAAACGGGAGTGTGAAGAGGAGTTGGGCATCACTGTGGCGGTGGGAGAGCCTTTCACCGATCTGGTGCACACCTATCCCGACATCACCATCCACCTGACCCTATTCCACGCCACCATTGCCCAAGGAGAGCCGCAACTTAAAGAACACAACGATCTGCGCTGGATCACTCCCGCGGAGATCCCTCAATACAACTTTTGCCCCGCGGACACCACGATCTTGAAGCGATTAATGGAGACTGAACTATGAGATTACCCACTGAGCGGATACTGGACAAGCTGGACAGCTATCTGCACAAAAACGATTACAGCGGTGCCCAGCGGCATCTCAGCTATTGGTTGGCGGAAGCCACCGCCGCCCGGGATGCCCGCACCGCCCTGCTGCTGCACAACGAGCGGATGGGGCTTCACCGCAAATTAGGACAAGAGGCCGAGGCCATCGCCGCCTTGCAAGAGGCGCTGACCACCGTGGAGCGACTGGGAGTAGGCGAGCAAGTAGGGGCCGCCACCACCTATCTCAATGCCGCCACCGTATACAAAGCCTTCGGACAGGCCGAGAAAGGACTACCCTTGTTCCAAAAGGCGCGGGTCATCTATGAGAGGGAACTATCCCCCCAGGACGACCGACTGGCGGGACTGTATAACAATATGGCACTGGCGCTGACAGACGTGGGGGACTACGAACAGAGCCTATCGCTCAACCGCAAGGCGCTGGCGATTATGGAATCCAAGGCGGACGGTGCCCCCGAGGCGGCCATCACCTACCTCAATATGGCCAGCGCCGCCGAAGCAGAGCACGGCTTGGAAGCGGCGGAATCCGTCATCACCGCCTATCTTGATCGTGCCCGCGCCCTGCTGGAAGGACACACCAATCGGGACGGAAATTACGCCTTCGTGTGCGAGAAGTGCGCGTCGGTATTCGGATATTACGGACATTTTGCCTATGCAAAGGAATTAAGTGAAAGGGCGACAGCGATCTATGAAAGGACTTGAACTGGCGCGGGCATTTTATGAGGCCTACGGCACCCCTCTGTTAGAGAGTTTCCCCGAAGCGGCCCCCTATATCGCCGTGGGACTGTGCGGCAGCGGCTCCGAGTGCTTCGGCTACGACGACGCCTTGTCTGCGGACCACGACTTCGAGCCGGGGTTTTGCCTTTTTTTGCCTGAGGAGGGATTGGTGGACAGCCGCACTGCCTTTCAGTTGGAGCGGGCCTATGCCAAGTTGCCCCGCGACTTTATGGGATTTCACCGCTCCACACTGTCCCCCGTGGGGGGCAACCGCCACGGGGTGATCCGTTTGCAGGATTTTCTGCTGGACAAGACCGGCACCCCCGACGGACAGCTTTCTCTGTGGGATTGGTTTTCTGTTCCAGAGCAATCCTTGGCCGAGGTGACCAACGGCGCCCTGTTTCGGGACGATGCGGGCATCTTCACCGCCGTCCGCACCCAACTGGCCTATCTGCCCGAGGAAGTGCGGCTGAAAAAGCTGGCGGGACACCTGCTGCTCATAGGGCAGGCGGGACAGTATAACTATCCACGCTGTATCACGCGGGGAGAAACCGCCGCCGCCCAATTGGCGGTGGGGGAATTCGTGAAAAGCGCCCTCCACAGCATTTTTCTGCTCAACCGCACCTATCTGCCCTACTACAAATGGCAATTCCCCGCCCTACGAACTCTGCCCCGCTTGGCGGAGCTTTACCGCCCTCTGGAATATCTCCTCACCACCCCTAACACCCCCGATGAGACCCCCAAAAAGGAAGCTCTCATTGGTGAAATATGCGTCACCATTGCCGACGAATTGCGAAGGCAGGGGCTCTCTGAGCGCGCCGACAGCGAGGCCGAGCGCCACGCCTATGAGGTCAACGAGCATATCGCCGACAGCGATTTGCGCAACCGCCACATTCTGTGGGGGATCTGAAAAAGATAAAAGCGGTCTTTCCCGATTTGGGAAAGACCGCTTTTTATGTTACTTGTCAATTCAGCGGAGGATAAGAACTATCGGTGTCCGCCGCCAAAGTGCCACCGAACATCTTTGCAATGGTCTTGGGGATCTGCACATTCTCCACCGTCTTATCGTCGAACAGCTCGCCGCCCACACCGTAGGCAAACACCGGTACATCCACGCCGGTGTGACCGTCGCTGGTGTATTTAAAGGTGCTCTCGCTGGGACGGGTGATGCCGCCGGTCTCGTGGTCGGCGGTGATGAGCACGAAGGTGTCGGGATGATAGAAGGCATACTCCATAAACAGGGCGATTGCCTGATTAAAGCGGACTACCGCCTTAAAGGTCTTCTCCAGATTGTTGCTGTGGCTGTGCTTGTCAATATGGGCCTCTTCGTACATCAGGAAGAAGCCTTTTTCGTTTTCATCCAACTTGTTCAGTGTCTTCTGGATGTTCTCTTTCAGCAGTTCCAGACCATACGAATTGTAGAAGTCGTACTGGCAACTGACGATGGTGCCGTGTTTTGCTTTCAGCGCGTTCTGGGTCTCGTACAGCGTGTCGGAATTGTCACGACTGCTGGCGTGAGCCGAGAAGGACGCAGGAGTAGCGCCGATGGGGCTCTCGGTAGACATCACACCGGTAGCCATGCCCATAGAGCCGGCCAACTCGGTGATCAAAAGCAGGTCGTTCTTATCCTTGTCCTTACCTACGCGACCGTTGGTGGTCTTGTAGCCGGTGGACAGGGCCGTGCCCGCCGCCGCGCTGTCGGTCACACCGGACAGTGAGTCGGTGCGAGCATAGCCGTCATAAGGGAACTTGTAGCCGTAGAAGGCGGTCTCGCCGTCGCTGTAATCGGTCACATCGGTTGCGCTGAAAGCCCTGAACAGCTGGGTGTGCAGCACGCCCATGCCGTCACCGATGAGCAGAATATAGTGCTTGGGCGTCTTCACGATGGGCTGGCACACAGTCTGCTGCGAGGGCACCGACGTGGAGGCGGTCTCGCCGGTAATATAGGTCTCCACAAAGTAATAGGCTGCCGCCGCGATGACAAAGGAGTCCGCCTCCATCGCCACGTGACCATCCTTCGCCATCAAGGCAAAGTCCATACCACTCTTAGGGGTAGTGACCGTTTTGGAAAGGGCACGATTGGTCTCACCTACCAGAATCTCATGTTGGTTGGGAGTGTCCGTCTCGGTATCCGCCATCATCTCCACCTGAGCGCCGGTGCGCGCCAGAATCTCGTCGCAAATATACAATGCGGCACGGATGGTGTACTCGGAAGCCTCATTGTCATACACCACCACGTACTCGGACACGCTCACACCATTGAGCTTAGCCTTGGACTGAGGCTTAGTGGTGGTCACCGTCGTGGTCACCGTGGTAGTGACCGTCGTAGTGGTCTTGGTGGTGCTCACTGTGGTGGTTTTTGCGGTGGACTTGGTGGTAGTCTTCGTGGTGGTCTTGGCGGTAGACTTAGTGGTAGTCTTCGTGGTGGACTTGGTGGTCGATTTTTTTGTAGATTTAGTTGTGTCCGAGGCCGACGCCACCGTAGAGGTCTTGCCGATGGTGGAGGCAGTGGTCTTACCGGTAGTGGATACGGTGGTGTTGTCCGTCTCCGTTGTGGTAGTATCGTCACTATTGTCAACGAACCCGTCGGTAGTGTCATCGGTCGGATCCACCGACTCGTCGGTAGTGTCGCCGGTGGTATCGGTGGTGGTGTCATCCCCCACGTCAGTGGAAACGTCCGGTGTGGACACAGGGATATCCTCCGGCCGGTTGACAGGGCCTTGTCCGCACCCCATCAGCAGGATGACCAGCATCAGAACCGCCAGCCAAAAGGCCATTCTCTTTTTCATTGGTAATTCCTCCTCGTTTATTTGGCGACAGTATACCATACTTCTACTTTTCACGCAAGAAAAAATCAAAAAGTCTTTATTCTTAATTGTTGATGACTTTTTGCGCCGTCCGTGCTATACTGAGAGCACAAATCGATGGGAGGAGAGAACCGAATGACCTTGTTTTGGAGTGCGCTGATGAAATATGTCTGCGGACTGGGACTGGTGGGCGTGTTGGTGTTTCTGCCGGCAGGCACCCTGTCTTACGGCGGCGGATGGTTGTTTTTGGGGCTTTTGTTCGTGCCTATCTTTCTGTTAGGGGCGGCGCTGTTATGGAAAGCGCCTCATCTGCTTAAAGAGCGGCTGAACGGAAAGGAAACGGCCCTCACTCAAAAAGGGGTGGTGGGCGTATCCTCCCTACTGTTTCTGGGCGGTTTCACCGTGGCCGGTCTGGATCACCGCTTCGGCTGGTCGGCGGTGCCCCTGTGGGTGACCGTGACAGCGGCGTTGCTGTTCCTTGTTGCCTACGGTCTGTATGCCGAGGTGATGCGGGAGAACGCCTATCTCGCCCGCACCATAAAAGTGCAGGAGGGACAATCCGTGGTGGACACGGGACTGTACGGTATCGTCCGCCACCCCATGTACGCCGCCACGATCCTGCTATTTCTGATGATTCCCCTCTTGCTGGGTTCCTGGTGGGCTGTGCTTGTTTTCCTCCCCTACCCTCTGCTCATCGCTCTGCGGATACGGGACGAGGAGCGTCTGCTTCGACAAGAACTGGAGGGCTATGTGGCCTACACCGAAAAAGTGAAATACCGTCTGCTGCCATTTGTTTGGTAAATGCATCCGCTACTTGTAAAAGCGGTTGATCGGTGGTATACTGCCTTTGAGAAAATCATTCACAAAAGGAGAGAAGCGTATGCTGAACATTGGAGATAGCGCTCCCGACTTTACGCTGTATGACAAAGACGACCAACCCGTATCCCTATCGGATTTTTTAGGCAAAAAAGTGGTGCTGTATTTCTATCCAAGGGACAACACCCCCGGCTGTACTCGTCAGGCCTGTGCCTTTGCGGGTCTGTACGGCGAGTTCCAAAGAAAAAACGTGGAGGTCATCGGCATCAGCAAGGACAGCATCGCCTCCCACGTGAAGTTTGCCGAGAAGCACAATCTCCCCTTCGTACTGTTGTCCGACCCCGACCTGACCGCCATTCAGGCCTACGGGGTGTGGCAAGAGAAGAAAATGTGCGGAAAAACCGCTATGGGTGTGGTGCGCACCACCTTTATCATCGACGAACAAGGGCGCATTGAAAAGGTGATGCCCAAGGTCAAGCCCGACACCAATGCGGCAGAGATCCTGGCCGCTTTATAAGCTTTACAAGCAAAGAAGCCGCGTAATTCGTTACGCGGCTTCTTTGTTATTTGTCGAAGGATACGGGGGTCGTTTCGCCGGTGGCAAAGGCATTAGGCCCCGGATCGGACAGGGAGAAATACATACGGGCCGCCTTAGTGGTGCCGAAATCTCGGTTGGAACCGGAGTTCTGCACCTTGTTGAAAGCGTCGCGGAACATCTGATTATGCGCCTCCTCACGGTTGAGCAGGAAATCAATGGTCTCCCGCACCTTTTTGTCGTCAATCTGGCGGTAGAGATATTCATACACCACCTTCGCCCGTTGTTCGGAGGCGATATTGCTCAGCAGATCCGCACACAGATCCCCCGTTACGGTTACATAGTCGGCCGTCCAAGAATACCCCGACGCATTGATAAGCCCCGGATTGAGCCCCAGAAGCACGTGGGTCTGGATCTCGCCCGAAGGTACCTTCTGGGCATCCACATCGTGTCCGTTGAGAAGGCTAATGGTCTGGGCTACCATCTCCATATGGCTCAACTCCTCGGCGGCAATATCCAAAAACAGGTCCTTGATCTCCGGATCTTTGCTGCGGAAGCTCTGGGACATATACTGCATAGCCGCCTTCAACTCCCCGTTGCCGCCCCCTAACTGCTCCTGCAACAGTGCCGCATACTGAGGGTTGGGACGCTCCACTTCCACGGGATGGAACAACATTTTTTCGTGTTTGAACATAGCGTTACCTCCTTCTGTTTTCTGTTTGTACTTTTCCCATTTTTTACAAACATATACGGACAAAATCGTACCTCCTTGATTATTCCGAAAGAAAAGACAAACACTATGCCTATTACAGTGGGGAGGGAACCATATGGAATCCATTTGGAAGAAGAACACCACGCCGCCGACGTTTGATCCCCTCAGCGGGGACAAGACCACCGACGTGTTGATCGTAGGCGGCGGCATCGCGGGACTTTTGTGCGCTTATCAACTAAAAAACGCCGGCGTAGACTGCCTCTTGATAGAGGCGGACAAGATCTGCGGCGGTATCACGGGTGACACCACCGCCAAGATCACCCTTAGTCACGGTCTGCTCTACCACAAGCTGATTCGCCGCTTCGGTGAGGACGCGGCACGGCGGTATCTGGAGGCCCAGAAGGAGGCCTGTGAAGCATACGCCCGTCTTTGCCGCTCCATCGGCTGTGACTACGAAAGGGCGGATTCTTACGTCTATTCTCTTCACAACCGCCGCATCCTCGAACAAGAGGTGGCGGTATTGCAACGGCTGGGGGTCCACGGGGAGCTTTCGGACGCCCCCGCGTTGCCCTTTGCAGTAGCGGGGGCGGTGCGGATAAGAAACCAAGCCCAGTTCCATCCCTTGAAGTTCTTATACACCCTCGCCAAAGACCTGCCCATCTATGAAAACACCAAAGCCTTGGAATTTGCGCCCTACAAGGTCACCACCCATCACGGCGTCATCACCTTTAACAAGCTGATCGTGGCCACCCATTTCCCCCTGCTGAACAAACACGGCGCCTATTCTCTTAAACTGTACCAGCACCGCTCCTATGTCCTTGCCTTGGAAGGTGCTCCCACTGTAAGCGGAATGGTGGTGGACGAATCCGACACGGGACTTTCCTTCCGTACCTACGGCGGTCGTCTGCTTCTGGGGGGCGGCGGACACCGCACGGGTAAACAGGGGGGATGCTGGCAAGAACTGGAAGCCTTTGCCGCCAAGCACTACCCCCGCGCCGCCGTGGCAGGCAAATGGGCCACCCAAGACTGTATGACCTTGGACGGCGTCCCCTATATCGGCCCCTATTCCAAGGCGACACCCGATGTTTATGTAGCCACGGGGTTTAACAAATGGGGAATGACCAATGCTATGGCGGCCTCCCGTATCCTCTGCGACCTGGTGCAAGGCAAAGCCAACCCCTATGCCGCCGTCTTCACCCCCACCCGTGGCATGCTGCGCCCTCAGCTGGCCGTCAACGCTTGGGAGTCTACGGTGGGGCTTCTCACCCCCACCGCACCCCGCTGCCCCCATCTGGGGTGCGCGTTGAAATATAACCGCGCCGAGCATACGTGGGATTGTCCCTGCCACGGGTCCCGCTTTACCGCGGACGGACAGCTCATCAACAACCCCGCCACCGACGATCATTCTTCCTTAGGGCGCTGAAAGCCTCTCCAATGCAGAATAAAAACCCCCCGGCTTAGCCGAGGGTCGCTTACAACAAACATAACGGCTGATTTCATTGAAATCAGCCGTTATGCGCTTATGGTGCGAGTGTTCATAACCAACCTGACAAATAACAGCTAAAAATCCGGTAGTTACACGCTTTTCTCACTCTACCTAATCCGTGAAAATATTGTTTTCCTTAAAAATCAAGGATGTATTATTATTGGTCAATTGACCAAAGACTGATTTTTTGCAAAAAGGCCATATTTTTGTACGTTTTTCATATTGACCAATAAATGACTTGATGGTATAATAAAACAAAATGGAGGTTGTGTTATGGAACTTAATAAACTTGAACAATCGTTTAAACTTAATAACTTCAATACGGAAGACGATGTAAAAATTCATTTTCATTCAGATATTGTAAAACCGATATTGGAGGAAGTAAATCCTACAATGGTAGGTCAATATAGAAGTGAAGACAATCTTTTAGCTGGTGGACGAACTGACGCAACCTTCCAGAATATTTCATTTGAATTAAAGAAACTCAAATATTTTCAAACCCCCAATGGAATAAAAGAGGCTTTATACGGCAGGAACGAGAAAGATCACGGATTGTATGATTATATTATTAGCAACTCAGGGGTATCCAACACTGACACACCAGAAATCATGCAATCGAAGTTATTGAACAGTATCGGCGTAGGTTTCGATGGCGATTCCTTTATTTTTGCTCGTTTTGTACCCTCACCTACTTCTCAAAAGATCAATACTGATAAATTAAAGATTGATATCGACGTAAGCTTATCAATTTCTTTTACTTGCGAAATTAAGGATTTTTCATCTGGATTGAAGCGCTTAGCTTTACTTTTAAAGCAGCAAGATAAAATTGCTTTGAATAAGAAAAATCTCATTTCCATTATCAACCCTAAAAGTGCATTTGTTCGAAATAGTATTAAAACAATCTATGATGAATTACAATTTAATCTTAACGACTTAAATGGAAGCACTCGTGTTCGTACATTGTATAAGGAATGGGATCACGTTTTTGGAACTATGTACGGCGAAGATGACGAAGCCACCTCTTTTACAGAAGTTTCCTCTGTAATAAAAGAAACATACGGATATAGCGATGATGTAGCTATTGACAGTAAAGTCTACCTCTTTGCACTTCAAACCTTCTTTAATATGTTTTTGAAGTTGCTAATATACTCTTTCCTTGCTCAGCTTGTAAGCCCCACCTTTAAAGCTGAGAGTTTGACAAAACCTCAGATCGATAAACTTTTTGATGGTGAATTGAATAAGTATGAATCGTTAGTTAAAAATTTCTTTGAATCGCACTTTATGGAATGGTTCACCTATACCTGTTCAGAAAATAAGTTCGATACGACAGTTGTTAACAATATCCTTGATGTTGTTAATCAATTTGATTTAAGTACTTATATTCTTAAGCCAGAGGAAATTCAAGATATTCTGCAAGAAGTTTATATGGAATTGATCCCCGCAGAAATGCGCCATTTGATGGGAGAATATTTTTCGCCAGATTGGATAGTAGAACACGCTCTTGATTTGGTAGGATATGAAGGAGATATTGAAAAAACTCTTATTGATCCCACTGCAGGCTCCGGAACATTTTTAACCCACTCCATTAAACGTATAGTTTCAAAAGCAGAAGGTAAACTTTCTAGAGATGACATTGATAAAATCACGCATAACGTCATTGGCTTCGATATAAATCCGATTTCTGTAGTTTCTGCAAAAGCTAACTATATCCTTGCGGTCTTTTCCTCTTGTGATGATACAGTATTTGAAAATTTTGCTGATCCTATTGATATTCCAATATATATTGCAGATTCTATATTGTCTCCCATTGTTTACACTGAGGAAAGCGAATTAACATTATCGATCGATACATCTGTAGGAAAATTCCAAATTCCCAAGTTTGAAAAATATAGTTATGCAAGTGAGTTCCTTAAAATTTTGAGTAAACATATTGATGATAGATGCGATTTTGATGTTTTCTGGAATGTGGTTGAAAACCGTTTTGTTGATTCGCACTACAAAGATGTTGTAGAAGAACTCTTTAACAGACTATACACTTTGCATAGAGCGGGTAACGACTCGTTCTGGCCTATTATTTTGCGCAACAGTTTTGCGCCCATCCTTATAGGAAATAAGTTTGACTTTGTTGTGGGCAATCCACCTTGGATTGCTTGGAAATCAATGAGTAAAAGTTACCGTGAGGGAACACTGGAAATTTGGAAGAGTTATGGTATCTTTGAAAAAAACGCCTACGACAAGAAGACCACCCACGATGATTTTGGAATGGCTGTAACGTATGTTGCTGTCGATAAATATTTAAAAACCAATGGGAACATGGTGTTTTTGTTGCCGGCATCTTTCTTAAAATCAACCAAAGGCGGAGAAGGGTTCAGAAAATTTTCGATTACTCGTTTTGGGCAAAATGTTCCGTTTAAGATTGATGCTGTCGATGACTTTTCTAATGTAAAGTTGTTTACCATCCCTACTATTGCACTTAAAATCACTAAAGGGATTGAAATGGAATATCCAATGAATACCTATAAGGTATGGGAGCAAATCGGTAAAAAATCACCTATTGATTCTCACGCAAAATGGAACGAAGTCGAAAAGAAATTGAGTTTTGAAATTCTTTCTGCACAGCCTGTTGATGGCAACGACAAACAATCCTCTTGGTTGACTTTGCCTGATATGGATTTTGCAAATAAGGTTCTCGACTCTTCAAAATCTCGCCATTACA
Organism: Acutalibacteraceae bacterium; assembly: GCA_045659145.1. Taxonomy (GTDB): domain Bacteria; phylum Bacillota; class Clostridia; order Oscillospirales; family Acutalibacteraceae; genus UBA5905. Next base: position 21,943 of record JAZOWI010000002.1, read on the forward strand.
GTGGAAGAAAAGGTGTAGAACCCGCCGGAGCAAAAGGGGTGTACCTTTTAAAGAAACCTATTAAAAGCCGTGATGGTCTTATGCTTATAGAAAATTGCATAGAAAGACAACGTCGCAAGGATTTTCTTAAAAAAGGTGTTCATAAAGAAAAAGTTGAGGAAACTTATATATTCCCAATGCTTGGCGGTAGAAACATCGCTAAATGGCAAGTAAAATCTAATGAGTATATTTTAGTGCCACATACTGCAAAATATAAATACGGAATCCCGGTTAAAGAATTAGCAAAAACAGCACCCAAAACCAGTGATTGGTTGAATTTCTATCATGACGAATTGTTGGCAAGTCGTATTCAAAACGGTAAATTCTTTAACGCCAACACCCAGCCGTATTATCGTTTAGATAATGTTGGCGAATACACTTATGCTCCTTACAAGGTTTTGTGGAAAGAGCAAACTGGTAGTATGTCAGCTGTTGTAGTCGGTTCATATTTGGAATCTATTCCTGATGCGGATAATACGCTTTTCAGTGAAGACAAAACGATTGTTGTTGATTCTAAAGTATTGATGCTTGGATTAGAAAGTGCTGATGAAGCTTATTATGTATGTGGTATAATAAACGCTAAAGATATTGTAGAGGTTATTGATGGATATGCTATTTCTACAAACAGAGGCGTTGATGTTCTCAAATACCTTGCGATACCTAAATTTGAAGCAACTAACACTACACATCAAACCATTTCAAAACTATCAGCTCAGATTCATTTTACGTACAAGACAAAAGATTTAACTGGAGTAACGGAATTAGAAGAACAGTTAAATGTCACTGTTAGAGCGTTGTTTGAATAACGATTATCATCAATATTTAAAAAAGAGCTAACAGATATTTGTTGCAAAGTCTGTTGGCTCTTTTGATTTATTCGTCAACTAACCATATACAGAAACACTAATAATATATTCAGTTTGTATTTTAAAAAGCAAGTAGAGCCCACTGACATCTTTGCGCGGAGAATCCGTGAAAGTGTTATAGTGGGTTACGCACTTTGAAAAAGAGAGCAATAAAAAAGAAAAAGGACAAAAAGAAATCGAGTGCTCATTTCCAACCTTCAAGTTGGTTATGAACACTCGATATGGTCCGAGTGACAGGGATCGAACCTGCGGCCTGATGGTCCCAAAGACGCGAACTAACGTCCTTTGGCTGATTATGCGTGTTTTTGAGTCCATTATGTCGCTTTTAGCGTGCTTTTCGGTCCTATTTGTCCATTGATTCCATCGCTTACTTGCGTGGTTGTGGTCAAATATAGGGTCAAAATACAACGAG
>JAZOWI010000003.1:0-2646 GCA_045659145.1 Acutalibacteraceae bacterium
CGGGACGCCAGCCTTTTTCGGTGTTTTTGAAGGTGAAATATTTATTGAGGAAATAGCTCATCACGCTGGCAAGGGCGGTAGGGACAGCGGTTGCCCACCATAGGTCGATGTCGGTGCAGAGGATCAGCAGGTAGGACAGACCCTCCCCCACGATGGTGTTCAGGACACCCACCAGTAGGAATTTCCACATTTTGACGTCAAACAAGGCAAGAAATTTCTTCATCGGTTTCACCTCCGTAAACAGCCTAACAGATTTAGTATACCATAAACGCCGCCATTGTGCAAGGGGCGGTTGTGTGCCAATGCGGTAGGACGGGGCGGCGGATGTGGGTAACAAAAAAGAGCCTACCCGAAATCGGGTAGGCTCTTTTGATGCTTTTTCTAACTACTGAATTACAGCAGCTCGATGATGGCCATCTCGGCAGCGTCGCCGCGGCGAGCACCGGTCTTGATGATGCGGGTGTAACCGCCGTTGCGCTCAGCATACTTGGGAGCAATCTCGTCAAACAGCTTCTTGCACACGGACTCCTTGGTCACGAAAGCAAACACCTGACGCTTGTTGTGCAGGGTGGGCTCCTTGGCGATGGTGATCATCTTCTCAGCCAGAGAACGCACTTCCTTCGCGCGGGTGACGGTGGTCTCGATCTTGCCGTTCTCCAGCAGGAAGGTAACCATCGCACGCAGCATAGCCATACGGGAGGCAGTAGGTCTGCCTAACTTTCTCGTACCGGGCATGGATATTCACTCCTTATCGTTCTACATCCGACTCGCGGTCGGAATGTGGGATTATTCTTCGTCGTCGCGCAGGGCCAGGCCCAGGGACGCCAGCTTGTTGATAACTTCCTCCAAGGACTTACGTCCCAGGTTACGGATCTTCATCATATCGTCCTCAGTGTGAGCGATCAGCTCTTCCACCGTGTTGATACCGGCTCTCTTCAGGCAGTTGAGACTACGCACAGAGAACTCCAGCTCCTCGATGAGCATGCTCAGAACGGTGGTCTGGGCGGTGTCGTCGGAGGTCACCAGGATGGGGTTGCCACCCAGGGTGTCGCCGGACAGGTCCACGAACAGGTTCAGATGCTCAGTCAGAACACGGGCACCCAGAGAGACGGCCTCCTGAGCGTGCAGCACGCCGTTGGTCCAGACCTCCAGGGTCAGCTTATCATAGTCGGTGATCTGACCCACACGGGTGTTCTCCACGGTGTAGTTCACCTTCACCACGGGGGTGTAGATGGAGTCCACGGGGATCACGCCGATAACGGGGTTCAGCAGCTGCTTATTGCGCTCCGCGGGAACGTAGCCGCGGCCCTTATCCAGGGTCAGCTCCATAAACAGACGACCACCCTCGCCCACAGTGGCGATGTGCATATCGGGATCCAGAATCTCCACCCCGCTGTCACACTTGATGGAGCCGGCGGTCACCACGCAGGGACCTTCAGCCTCGATATACGCTACCTTGGGACCCTCGCCGTTAATCTTGGCGAGCAGACCCTTGATGTTCAGGACGATCTCGGTAACATCTTCCTTGACGCCCTCAATGGTGGAGAACTCGTGGAGGATGCCGTCGATCTTGATAGAGGTCACAGCCACGCCGGGCAGAGAGGACAACAGAACACGACGCAGGCTATTGCCAATGGTGGTTCCGTAGCCGCGCTCCAGAGGCTCCACGACGAATTTGCCGTAAGTGCCATCGGTGGGCAGATCCAGGGCTTCGATCTGGGGCTTTTCGATTTCGATCATGCAAAAACCCTCCTTTATTGATGGCGGGTACCGCCGCCCTTAGGCGGCAATACACGCAGTAAATGTGTCGTTGCGGGGGATGGGCTGCTTACTTGGAGTACAACTCGACGATGAGGGTCTCCTCGATGGGCAGATCGATATCCTCGCGCTTAGCCAGAGCAACAACCTTGGCCTGGCTGTTGTTCTTGTCCATATCCAGCCAAGCGGGAACAGGACGAGAACCGTTGGCCTCGATGATGGCCTTGAACTTATCCAGGGAGCGGCTACCCTCGCGCAGAGCGATGGTCATGCCGGGCTTCACCAGGAAAGAGGGGATGTTAACGGTACGGCCGTTAACGGAGAAGTGCTTGTGACCCACCAGCTGACGGGCCTCGGCACGGGAAGAAGCCAGACCCATACGATACACAACGTTATCCAGGCGGCTCTCCAACAGGGTGAGCAGATTCTCACCGGCGGCGCCGGGCATCTTCTCAGCCAGCTCGAAGTAGTGATAGAACTGACCCTCCAGCACACCGTAGTAACGCTTAGCCAACTGCTTGGTACGCAGCTGCTTACCGTACTCGGAAGCCTTCTTCATACGGGCCTGGCCATGCTGGCCGGGAGCGTAAGAACGGCGGTCCAGGGCGCACTTGCCGGTGTAGCAGCGCTCGCCCTTCAGGAACAGTTTCTGACCTTCACGGCGGCAGAGTTTGCACACCGCACCAGTATATCTTGCCATAACAATATACCTCCTATCAATCAGACGCGACGGCGCTTGGGAGGACGGCAACCATTGTGGGGGACGGGGGTAACGTCCTTAATCATGGTAACGTCCAGACCGGCGGCCTGCAGAGCGCGGATGGCGGCTTCACGGCCGGCACCGGGGCCCTTAACGTAAACTTCAACGGTCTTCAGACCGTGCTCCAT
>JAZOWI010000004.1:0-14268 GCA_045659145.1 Acutalibacteraceae bacterium
CCTGAGAAACATCCACCAGACGGCGGGTCAGGTAACCGGAGTCGGCGGTACGCAGAGCGGTATCCGCCAGACCCTTACGGGCGCCCTTGGCGGAGGTGAAGTATTCCAGAATGTTCAGACCTTCACGGTAGTTGGCACGAATGGGAACCTCGATGGTCTTACCGGAGGTATTGGCGATCAGACCGCGCATACCCGCCAGCTGACGAATCTGGCTGATGCTACCACGAGCACCGGAATCCGCCATCATCTGGATGGGGTTGTAGGGATCCATATTGCCCACCAGAGCCTTGGTCACCTTATCGGTGGTCTCATTCCAAGTGGCGATGACGTGGTTGTAACGCTCGTCGTCGCTCATCAGACCCTGCTGATACATATCGGAGATCTGGTCCACACGGGCCTCGGCCTCCGCGATATAGGTCTTCTTCATCTCGGGGATGGAAGCATCGCCCACCGACACGGTCAGAGCACCGATGGTGGAGTAGTGATAACCCTGAGACTTGATGGCATCCAGCACCACGGAAGTCTTGGCAGTGCCGTGCTTCTTGATGCACTCCGCCACGATCTTGCCCAGCTGCTTCTTGCCAACCTTGAAGTCGATCTCATAGCCCATCATACGATCCAGATAGGACTCGTCGCTCTCACCCTCATAACGGGGGCTGCGATCCACAAAGCCCAGATCCTGAGGAATAGCGCGGTTGAAGATCACACGACCCACCGTGGTCTTGACCTTGTGAGACACCTCCACGCCGTCGATCTCCATGGTACGACGGATCTTAATGTCATCGTGCAGACCGATGGCCTTGTTGTCATAGGCCATCATCGCCTCGTTCTCGTCACGATACACCTTGTCGGTGTTCCGCTTCGCCTCGGCAGTCGCCTCGGCGGAATCCTTCTCATGATTATCAATGGTCAGGTAATAGGAACCCAAGATCATATCCTGCGTAGGTACCGCCACGGGCTTACCGTCGGAGGGCTTCAGCAGGTTGCCGGCGGCCAGCATCAGGAAGCGGGCCTCGGCCTGGGCCTCGGCAGACAGGGGTACGTGCACCGCCATCTGGTCGCCGTCGAAGTCGGCGTTGAACGCGGTACAGACCAAGGGATGCAACTTGATGGCGCGGCCCTCCACCAGTACCGGCTCGAAGGCCTGAATGCCCAGACGGTGCAGGGTAGGCGCACGGTTGAGCATCACGGGGTGATCCTTAATAACGATCTCCAACGCATCCCACACTTCCGGACGCAGACGGTCCACCATCTTACGGGCGGACTTGATGTTGCCGGCCACACCGGTCTCCACCAAGCGCTTCATCACGAAGGGCTTGAACAGCTCGATAGCCATCTCCTTGGGCAGGCCGCACTGGTACATCTTCAACTCGGGACCGACCACGATAACGGAACGGCCGGAATAGTCCACGCGCTTACCCAGCAGATTCTGACGGAAACGACCCTGCTTACCCTTGAGCATATCGGACAGGGACTTGAGGGGACGGTTGTTGGGACCGGTCACCGGACGGCCGCGACGGCCGTTGTCGATGAGGGCGTCCACCGCCTCCTGCAACATCCGCTTCTCGTTGCGGACAATAATGTCGGGAGCGCCCAGCTCCAACAGACGCTTCAAACGGTTGTTGCGGTTGATCACACGGCGGTACAGATCGTTCAGATCGGAGGTAGCAAAGCGACCGCCGTCCAACTGCACCATGGGACGAATATCCGGAGGAATGACCGGAATCACATCCATGATCATCCACTCGGGACGGTTGCCGGACAGACGGAAGGACTCCACGACCTCCAAGCGTTTGAGCAGGCGGGCCCGCTTCTGACCGGAGGCCGTTTCCAGCTCTTCCTTCAATTCAGCGGACAGTGCCTCCAGATCGATCTCGGCCAGCAACTTCTGGATGTACTCGGCACCCATACCGGCATCGAAATCGTCCTCGTATTTCTCGCGCATATCGGTGTAGTCCTTGTCGTTGAGCACCTGCTTCTTCTGCAAGGGAGTATCACCGGGATCCACCACGATGTACTCGGCAAAATACAGCACCTGCTCCAACTGACGGGGGGACATATCCAGCATCAGACCCAAGCGGGAAGGAATACCCTTAAAATACCAGATGTGAGACACGGGAGCCGCCAACTCAATGTGGCCCATACGCTCACGGCGCACCTTGGCGCGGGTGACCTCAACGCCGCAGCGCTCACAGATCTTGCCCTTATAGCGCAGGCGCTTGTAGCGGCCGCAATGGCACTCCCAGTCCTTGGTAGGCCCGAAGATCTTTTCGCAGAAGAGACCCTCGCGCTCCGGCTTCAGGGTGCGGTAGTTGATGGTCTCCGGCTTGGTAACCTCACCGTAGGACCAGCTGCGGATCTGATCCGGAGAGGCCAGACCGATCTTAATGGAATCAAACTCATTAAACTGCATCATACTTCAGCGCCTCCCCTCAAATATCGTCATCGGAATAGCCGGTGTCATAGGAATCCTCAATGATCTCACCGGACTCATCCATCTCGCCCACACCGTAGCCTTCGAACTCGCTCTCGTTGGCCACCATAGTGAAGGCCTCGGAGTCGGGCTCGATCATACCGATGTCGTCATCGTCATCAAAGTTTTGCTTCAGGTCGATCTCGTTCTTATCCGCATCCAATACGCGAATATCCAAACCCAAGGACTGGAGTTCCTTAACCAGCACCTTGAAGGACTCCGGCACACCGGACTGGGGCACGTTCTGACCCTTCACAATGGCCTCGTAGGTCTTGACGCGGCCCACCACGTCGTCCGACTTGACCGTCAGGATCTCCTGCAAGGTGTAGGCGGCGCCATAGGCCTCCAAAGCCCACACTTCCATCTCACCGAAACGCTGGCCGCCGAACTGAGCCTTACCACCCAGCGGCTGCTGCGTGACCAAGCTGTAGGGGCCGGTAGAACGGGCATGGATCTTATCATCCACCAGATGGTGGAGTTTCAGGTAATACATATAACCCACGGTAACAGGGTTGTCGAACAATTCGCCGGTACGGCCGTCGTATACCCAAGTCTTACCGTCGGTGGACTTGCCGGCCTTCTCCAACAGCTCGCGAATGTCGTCCTCGTGAGCGCCGTCAAAGACAGGGGTCATCACCTTCATGCCGAGAGCGGCGGCAGCGTAACCCAGGTTCACCTCCAACACCTGACCGATGTTCATACGGGAGGGAACGCCCAAGGGGTTGAGCACAATGTCCAAAGGAGTACCATCGGGCAGGAAGGGCATATCCTCACTGGGCAGAATGCGGGACACAACGCCCTTATTACCGTGACGGCCTGCCATCTTATCGCCCACGCTGATCTTACGCTTCTGCGCAATGTAGCAACGGACCACCATATTGACACCGGGGCTCAGCTCGTCACAGTTCTGACGGGTGAACACCTTCACGTCCACGATGATACCATACTCACCGTGGGGCACACGCAGAGAGGTGTCGCGGACCTCGCGGGCCTTCTCACCGAAGATGGCGCGCAGCAGGCGCTCCTCGGCGGTCAGCTCGGTCTCACCCTTGGGGGTGACCTTACCCACCAGAATATCGCCGGAATGGACCTCGGCACCGATGCGGATGATACCGCGCTCGTCCAGATCCTTCAGCGCCTCTTCACCCACGTTGGGGATGTCACGGGTGATCTCTTCCGGACCCAGCTTGGTGTCACGGGATTCCACCTCGTACTCCTCTACGTGAATGGAGGTATAGACGTCGTCGCGGACGATCTTCTCATTGATGAGAACCGCGTCCTCGTAGTTGTAGCCTTCCCAGGTCATAAAGCCGATGAGGGCATTCTTACCCAGAGCGATCTCACCGTTATCGGTGGAGGGACCGTCGGCAATCACCTCACGCACCTCCAGATGCTGACCCTCGGTCACCACCGGACGCTGGTTGATGCAGGTGCCCTGGTTGGAACGGGAGAACTTCACCAGCTCGTATACGTCGATCTCACCGTTATCGTCACGGCGGACACGCACAGTGTCGGCGGACACATAGGTAACGGTACCGGCCGCCTTAGCCAGCACGCAGACACCCGAGTCCACACCCGCCTTGTACTCCATACCGGTACCCACAATGGGGCTCTCGGTTTTGAGCAGCGGCACAGCCTGACGCTGCATGTTGGAACCCATCAGGGCGCGGTTGGCGTCGTCGTTCTCCAAGAAGGGAATCATAGCAGTAGCCACGGACACAACCATCTTGGGAGAAACGTCCATATAATCTACGACAGAGGGATCCTCTTCCTTAAACTCGCCGCGATGACGAGTGGTTACCTTGGAACGGGCAAAGCGGTTCTGCTCATCCAACGGCTCGTTGGCCTGAGCCACAATGTAATCGTCCTCCATGTCGGCGGGCATATAGGTCACTTCGTCAGTCACCACACCGGTGGCCTTGTCCACCTTCCGGTAGGGGGCCTCTACAAAACCGTACTCATTGATACGGGCGAAAGAAGCCAAATAAGAAATCAGACCGATGTTGGGACCTTCGGGGGTTTCGATGGGGCACATACGGCCGTAGTGACTGTAATGCACGTCACGCACCTCGAAACCGGCACGATCTCGGGACAGACCGCCGGGGCCCAGAGCGGACAGACGGCGCTTGTGAGTCAGTTCCGCCAGAGGATTGTTCTGATCCATGAACTGGGACAGCGGAGAGGAGCCGAAAAACTCCTTGATAGCCGCTACCACGGGACGAATGTTGATCAGCGCCTGAGGGGTGATCACGTCCATATCCTGCGCCTGCAAGGTCATGCGCTCACGCACCACGCGCTCCATACGGGAGAAGCCGATGCGGAACTGGTTCTGCAACAATTCACCCACGGAACGGATGCGGCGGTTGCCCAGATGGTCGATATCATCGGTGGTGCCGATGTGGTGACCCAAGCAGTTAAGGTAGTTGATGGAAGCCAGAATATCGTCCACGGTAATGGTGTTGGGAATCAGCTCCTTGGCGCGAGCCAGCAGAGCCGCAGGCAACTCCTCATCGGAGAGACCTTGACCCAGGATCTCCATCAAAACAGCATACTTAACCCGCTCGTTGAGGGTCTTCTTCACGGCATCATACACGGGAGTGCTGACATACTTGGCCAGGTTCACCATGCCGGTGGACACGATCTTGATTTCTCGCTCCTCACCGTGCTCTTCCACAGTCACATAGGCTACGGTAACACCCGCGTCCTCCATCTCCATCGCACGGGCGCGGGAGATGATCTCGCCGGGCTCACCCAGCATCTCGCCGGTGGCAGGATCCACCACGGGACGGCTCAGGGTGCAACCGGCCAAGCGGTTGGACAGACTTAATTTCTTATTATATTTGTAGCGACCCACACGGGAGATGTCGTAACGACGGGGGTCAAAGAACAGGTTATCCAAATGCTGCTGAGAGTTCTCCACCGTCGCAGGCTCGCCCGGACGCAGCTTGCGATAGATCTCCAACAGAGCTTCTTCCTTATTCTTGGTGGTATCCTTCAGCAGGGTGGCGTGAATGCGCTCGTCCTCACCAAAGAATTCCAGAATCTGCGCGTCACTGCCCAAACCCAAAGCGCGAGCCAGCACAGTAACGGGAATCTTACGGTTCTTGTCGATACGGACATAGAACACATCAGAGGAATCGGTCTCGTACTCCAACCACGCACCACGGTTGGGGATAACGGTGGAGGAATACAGTTCCTTGCCCAGCGTATCGTGCACCATATCAAAGTACACACCGGGGGAACGCACCAACTGAGAAACAATGACGCGCTCAGCGCCGTTGATAACAAAGGTGCCGCTGTCGGTCATCAGGGGGAAATCACCCATAAAGACTTCGGATTCCTTGATTTCTCCGGTCTCCTTGTTGAGCAGACGGACGCGTACATACAGCGGAGCGGCGTAGGTCACGTCGCGCTCCTTACACTCCTCGACAGTGTATTTGGGGGTCTCCTCTAAACGGTAACCAATGAAGTCCAGTACCAGATTGCCGTTATAATCGGTAATGGCCGCGGTCTCGTCAAAGACCTCCCGCAGACCCTCCTCCAAGAACCACTGGTAGGAATTCTTCTGCACCTCGATGAGGTTGGGCATATCCAGCACTTCGTTAATCTTGGCAAAGCTCATACGGACGTTGTTGCCCAGCTTTACCGGTTTGATGTTCGTCATTTGGCCCGATCACTCCTTTTTGTAAATTGTCCGCTTCGTTTTCCGGGCGAAGCAGAGGGGGGATAACCTGATAAAAATCCATTGCTTTATGCGAGTTGCCCTAACAGAAAATGAAAAAATTTTTCTTGCATTTTTTGGGGATATGTGCTATACTGTTTTTGTGCCAAAGGGCAGACTTCTCACATTAAGGCAGTATAAAATAATAAACCAAGATTTTCCCGTTGTCAAGTTATTTTTTGTAACTTGGCTTATTTTTTTGCGATTTTTTACATTTTTATTGTATATCAATAAATTTATTAAAAAACAAAAGCGCTGCGCATTTTCAAAAAACACGCGGCGCCGTTGCTATAAAGATTACGTTAATAACGGAGCAACCACAGGCGGCAGATCGCCGCGCACTCCCGCACCCAATAATTCACCATCAGATGCACAGGAGACAGGCAGGCCACACTGCCCACGCTGTCTGCCCCTTTCATTACAGCCAACCGTCGAGAGCGATACTGGTGAAACACCTGTGTAGCCACGGCCACATCGGTGCTCCACCCTTTCTCCCGAATGATCTCCATAGAGAACTCCATATTCTCGTGAGTATCGGTGGAACGGTCTTCGCAGGCGATACGGGACGGATCGATACCCCGCTGTTCCACCAGATATTTTTGCATCACATAAGCTTCGGTGTAGGTCTCCCCCGCTCCCAAGCCGCCGGATACCACACAATTCGACGTGGGATGCTCGTCCAAATAATCCGCCGCCGCATTTAATCGATCCCGCATCATCCGACTGGGACGATCGTCATAAATCTTAGAGCCCAACACAATTACGGTAGCCTCTTTGGCCGGCCGGGCTACCGCCGAGCGGATCATCAGCCCCGTAATAAGTCCTGCGACCACCGCTATCACACAACCAAGCACAACACCCACTATCCACACGGCTTTTCGTCCTCCTTTTATCTTCTTTCTCTTAGGGCGATGGAGTCCCCACACAACACCGGCCAATGCCGCCATGGCGGGAACCACTACCCCAACGCCGAATATGCCATTGGCAATCAGCGGCAACAATGACCATACCAACAAAACAACGCTCAACCACAGCACCCACTTTTGGCCGGCGGTGCGACGTGATTTTTTCTTGATTTTATTTTTCACGGGTTCGCCCCCTTTCATTCTACATAAACATACCCGATTCGACACAAAATAGCAATAGGGTTTATCCAGCTTTAATGGAAAGTTAAAAGAATATATAAAAACGAGTCGGCAGCACGTGCCGCCGACCCGTTTCTTAGTAATACACTTTCCCTGCCTCAACGTCGTCGTAACGGGCGTGAAGCAATTCGGGCACGGTAACAAAAACGTAGCCCTCCTGGATCAGCCGATCCATCATCTGTATGGCCGCGTCCACCGTGGTGGAATAAATGTCATGCATCAACACAATAGAACCGTCTTTAATGCCATTCTCGCCAAAAGCCACATTCATAATCGACTGTACGTTCCGACTTTCCCAGTCACGGGTGTCCACACTCCAATACAAAATCGGCACACCCGCATCTTTGGCATACTGCTTGACCGTATTGCTGCAATTTCCTCCGGGGCAACGCATCACCTCCGGCTTATGTCCCAAGATCTTCTCGACTTTCTCAGCGCATTGACCCATTTCGTTATGTACCTGCGCCAATGTCATCTTGTGCAACATGCGGTGGCTGTTGGAGTGATTGCCCACCACGTGCCCCTCGTGTGCCATACGCCGAATCAATTCAGGATAACTGTCCACACGGGTGCCCAACACAAAAAAGGTGGCACGAACGTTTCGCTTCTTCATTTCGTCCAGCAGGCGTTTCGTGTAGGGCCCAGGGCCGTCGTCAAAGGTCAGCGCCACGATCTTTTGATCCTTGTAATCGCCATATTCCCCTTTTTCCGGCAGGTTGGTGGGGGGGGCGTCCACTTGCTGTTCCTTTTTCAGAGCAACCTGTTCTTTCAGGTCGTCGATGGTGCTCTGCTGCTCCACAATAAGCTGATCCCGTTGAGACAGTTCCAATGCCATAGCACTTTGATAATCGTCCAGTTCTTGCTGCTTCTCTTCCAGTTCTTGTTGCTTTATTTCCAGTTCGGTCTGCTTGTCGCTCAGTTCCTGTCCTCGCTTTGACAGATCACTCTCCAATTGCCCTTTTTCTCCGAGAAGAAGGCTCAATTCGCTCTGCAAGCCCTGCATCACCCGCTCTTGCTCGTTGAAGGTCAGCACCGTATACACCGCTAACCCTCCCAGCATCACAGCCAAGGCAGATATGATCGCCACAGACGCGGGTAACCATCGATTTTTCTTTTCTTGTTTCAGTGAGATACGTTCTTTCAGCACTATGGTATCCTCCGCGTGTAAACTTAATAAGTATATTGTACCATTTCGTAGAAAAAAAGCAAGCGAAAATCCCATAATTCAACAAGCAATTTTCGCCATTTTTCTCTCCAAATCGGGGGGTTGCGTTTTTTGTCAATCTATGTTATACTGACCCTGTGTTTTCAATACATTATGCACGATTTTACGTATGGAAAGGATGAATTTTCGTGTCAAAACCGATTGTTTTGTGTGCGGACAGCACCTGCGATCTGAGTCCCGAGCTGATTGAGCGTTATCACGTGCACATTCTGCCTATGCACGTAAATCTGGAGGATCAGAGCTATCTGGACGGCGTAGACATCACCCCCGATGCTATCTATGCCTATTATAATGAGCACAAGGTGTTGCCTAAAACCGCAGCGCTGAATATGGACGAGTTCTTAGATGTGGTGCGCCCTATGGTGGAGGCAGGCAACGACGTTATCTGCATTACTCTGGGTTCCACTCTATCCACCACCTACAACTCATGCCGTCTGGCGGCTATGGAACTGGAAGGATTGTACGCCATTGACAGTAACAATCTGTCCACCGGTTTCGGTCACGTGGTAATGGCCGCCGGCGACCGCATCGCCGCCGGTATGCCTGTGGAGCAGATCGTGGCAGAGGTGCAGGAGATCACTCAAAGGGTGGAGTCCAGTTTTATCGTAGATAATCTTGAATTCCTGCACAAGGGAGGCCGTTGCTCCGCCGTGGCAATGCTGGGCGCCAACGTGCTGAAGCTCAAACCTTGCATCGAGGTGTCCAACGAAGGCGGTGCCATGGGCGTGAGCAAGAAGTACCGCGGCACGCTGGAGCGTGTGCTGGAAGAGTATGTGGCTGACCGTCTGAACGGACGGGAAGACATCCGTCAGGATCGCATCTTCATCACCCACTCCGGTATCTCTCAGGAGCGCATTGATATAGTAAAAGCCGCCATTGAAAAGCATATGCACTTCGACGAGATCTTTATCACCCGCGCCGGCTGCACCATTTCTTCCCACTGCGGTCCCAACACCTTGGGCATTCTCTTTGTTCGTAAATAAATTAGGTGCTGAACAGCCGTCCGATTGCTCGGGCGGCTGTTTTTTGCCTTTTTCGAGAAAATTGAAAAAAATTTAACAAAGTTTAGCACTTTTTTGCTTTAAAGTGTTGACTTTTTCGTTTTGGCGGCATATAATACATTCTATTATCCCCTTCGAGGGAATAAAAATAAAACAATTATGTTTATTGGAGGAATGAGACATGGCAAGAGTGTACAATTTTTCTGCCGGCCCGTCCATGCTGCCCGAGGCAGTATTGACCAAAGCCGCTGCCGAGATGCTGGACTATGAGGGTTCCGGCCAGTCGGTGATGGAGATGTCTCATCGATCTAAGGTGTACCAGAGCATTATCGACAAGACCGAGGCCCTGCTGCGCGAGATCATGAACATCCCCGAGAACTACAAAGTACTGTTTTTGCAGGGTGGTGCTTCATCCCAGTTCGCGATGGTGCCCATGAATCTGATGACCGGCAGCGGCAAAGCAGACTACGTTATTACCGGTCAGTGGGCTAAAAAGGCGTACAAAGAGGCTGCCCGCTACGGCAAAGCCAACGTGGTGGCTTCTTCCGAAGATAAGACCTTCTCCTACATCCCCAAGTTGGATAAGTCCACCTTCACCCCCGATGCGGACTATTTCCACATCTGCATGAACAACACCATTTACGGCACCGTGTATCACGAGCTGCCGGATACCGGTGACGTGCCGCTGGTAGCGGATATCTCCTCCTGCGTGCTGTCCCGCCCCATCGATGTGAGCAAGTTTGGCGTGTTGTACGCCGGCGCCCAGAAGAACATGGCTCCCTCCGGCGTGACCGTGGTCATTATCCGTGAGGACCTGATCGGCAAGGCCATGGACATCACCCCCACTATGTTCAACTATCAGACCCACGCCGACAACGGCTCTATGTTCAATACGCCCCCCTGCTACACCATCTACGTGATGAAGCTGGTGCTGGAATGGATCAAAGAAGAGATCGGCGGTCTGGATAAGATGCAGGAGCTCAACGAAAAGAAAGCAGCCCTGCTGTACGGCTTCCTGGACAACTCCAAGCTGTTCAAGGGCACCGTAGTCCCCGAGGATCGCTCTCTGATGAATATTCCTTTCGTCACCGGCAACGAGGAGCTGGACGCCAAGTTCGTGAAAGAGGCTACCGCCGCCGGCTTTGTCAACCTGAAGGGACACCGCTCTGTGGGCGGTATGCGCGCCTCCATCTACAACGCTATGCCGTTGGAGGGCGTAGAGAAGCTGGTCGCCTTCATGCAGAAGTTTGAAGAGGAGAATGCTTAATGAATATTTGTACCTTAAATAAGATCGCCGCCTGCGGTACCGACCGTCTGGGCGCCGCCTACACCATCACCGACGAGATGGCGGGCGCCGCCGGCGTGCTGGTGCGCTCTGCGGCCATGCATGATATGGATCTGCCGGATAGCCTGCTGGGTATCGCCCGTGCCGGCGCCGGTGTCAACAATATCCCGATCGACAAGTGCTCTGAGCAGGGCATCGTGGTGTTCAACACCCCCGGCGCCAACGCCAACGCGGTGAAAGAGCTGGTGCTGGCGGGTCTGTTCCTGGCCTCCCGTAAGGTAGCGGACGGCATCAACTGGGCTCAGGGTCTCAAAGGCGAGGGCGATGCCGTGGCTAAGTTGGTGGAAAAAGGCAAGTCTGCCTATGCCGGTCCCGAGATTCTGGGCAAGAAGCTGGGTGTCATCGGTCTGGGCGCCATCGGCGTGCTGGTGGCCAATGCCGCCGTGGCGCTGGGTATGGACGTCTACGGCTACGACCCCTATCTGTCGGTAGATGCCGCGTGGAAGCTGTCCCGCCATATCAAGCACGCCAACACTCTGGATGAGATCTACGCTGAGTGCGATTACATCACCGTGCACGTGCCGCTGGTGGCGGATACCAAGGGGATGCTGAATGCCGCCGCCTTCGCCGCCATGAAGGACGGTGTCCGCATCCTCAACTTCTCCCGCGCCGGTCTGGTGGACAGCGACGCTATGCTGAAAGCCCTGGCCGACGGCAAGGTAGCCGCCTACGTGGTGGACTTCCCCACCGACGAGATGCTGGGCGTCCCGAATGTGGTGGCGATCCCCCACTTGGGCGCCTCCACCCCCGAGAGCGAGGACAACTGCGCCGTGATGGCCGCCGACCAGATCAAAGCCTATCTGGAAGACGGTAACATCATCAACTCGGTGAACTATCCCGACGTGAACGTGCCCCGCGTGGGCGATGTGCGTGTGTGCGTGCTGCACCGCAACATCCCCAATATGCTGGCCCAGATCAGCTCGGTAGTGTCCGCCTGCGGTGTTAATATTGAGTCCATGACCAACAAGTCCCGCAAGGAGTTGGCCTACACTGTACTGGATGTGGGCGGCACGGTGGCTGACGATGTACCTGAGAAGATCACTGCCATCGACGGCATTATCCGTGTGCGTGTACTGTAAAAATTACTTCATTTTGTCCTCTTTACAAAAAGAGCCTGACCAAATCGGTCAGGCTCGTTTTGTGCTTATTCGTCCAAACTCACGATATCATCCAAAGTTTCGCGGCGGACGGCTACGTAGCTTTCGCCGTCTCGGAGCATCACCACGGGAGGGCGGGGGATGCGGTTGTAGTTAGAGGCCATAGAATAGTTATAGGCGCCGGTGGTCAGCACCGCCACCAGATCGCCCCGCTTCATATCCGCCGGCATTGCCACGTCCGGCTGGATGATGTCGCCGCTCTCACAGCAGCGCCCCACCACGTCGGCGATCATATCCCGACGGGCGCTCATACGGGCGGCGGGCAATACCGTATACTCCGATCCGTAGAGAGCAAAACGGGGATTGTCGGTCATACCGCCATCCACCGATACGTAATTCTTATAGCCGTCGATCTTCTTGACCGCACCCACAGTGTAGAGGGTCAGACCCGCATCCGCCACAATGGAACGACCCGGCTCCATATAGACGTGGGGCATCGGAATGCCCACCTGGGCTACCTTCTTCTTCATATATTCCGCTACCTCGCGGATGGCGGCAGCAATGTCAATGACGGGATCCGCTGCCACATAGCGCACGCCAAATCCGCCGCCGATGTCCAGCTTCTCCGTTTCATAGCCGAAGGCGTCCTGCATCTCTTTCAGGAAGTCCACCATCACATCTACGGTGGCAATATACACCGACGCATCAAACACCTGCGACCCGATGTGGCAATGGAAACCATCCAGTTTCACATTCGCCATGGACAGAGCGGTCTCGGTGATACGGGCGGCATCCCCCGTGACAATGGCGGAACCGAACTTAGAGTCCACCTTGCCCGTAGCCACCGCCTCATAGGTGTGGCAGTCGATGCCGGGGGTGACCCGCAGCATCACCGATTGCACCCGTCCGCGACGAGCGGCGATCTCGTTAATGGCGGTCAATTCCTCGGGGTGATCCACCACAAAGGTGCCTACGCCGCAATCCATCGCATAGTCAATATCCGCGTCGGTCTTATTATTGGAGTGGAAATAGGCGTGCTCCATAGGGAAACCCGCCTTGTAGGCTGTCGCCATCTCGCCGCAGGAGACCACGTCCACCCCCAGCCCCTCTTCCGCCATAATGGCGTACATCCGCTTGAAGGAACAGGCCTTGGAGGCGTAGAGGGCGTGACCCTTGTCCCCGAAGCATTCCCGCAAGGTGTCCCGATACACACAGGCACGGTTGCGGATGCGGTCCTCATCCATCACATAGAGGGGGGTGCCGTATTGCTGAGCCAGCGCCGCCGTGTCCTGCCCCGCAAAATGCAGGCGGTCGGCGGTCACCGACAAATTATCACAAATCAAATCCTTTGAAACATCCATGGGAATAAAAATCCTTTCGCTGGGATTTACTTATAGCATCGTCCGCCGTAGTTCCTCCGCAGACAGAGGAGACAGATCGGCAGGGGGAATATCAAACACCGTCTTGCACCCCGTTTCACCGCGATTGTGAGCCTTGTAAACCGCCCGAGCATAGGCCACCAGCACACTGGCGGTGAACTCAGGATTGGAATCCAGTTTCAGGCTGTACTCGATGGCGTGGTTGTGCTCTCCATCCTTACCGGTGACACCGGTACGGATAACAAAGCCGCCGTGGGGGATGCCGCTGTGCTCCCGCCGAAGCTCCTCAGCGGTGATAAAAGTCACCGTGGTGTCGTAGTCGGCGAAGTAATTGGGCATCGTCTTGATCTCCTGCTCAATGCGGGCCTTGTCGGCGCCCTCCTCGGCCACCACATAGCATTCCCGCAGGTGCTTCTGACGGGTGGTCAGCACGGGGCTGGTGCCGCCGCGCACCGCCTCCAATGCCGCCTCAATGGGCACCGTATACTGGCGGGCATCCGCCACCCCGTCAATGCGACGGATGGCATCCGAGTGCCCTTGGCTCACACCACGCCCCCAGAAGGTATAATCCTTGCCCTCGGGCAGGATGGCGGAAGCATACAGCCGATTCACCGAGAACATACCCGGATCCCAGCCGGCGGAGATGAGCGCCACAGTGCCCCCCTCCTTCGCCGCTGTGTCCACGTTGGCAAAGTGGGTGGGAATGGCCGCGTGGGTATCGAAACTGTCCACCACATTGAACTGCCGCGCCAGCGACGGGGTCATAGTAGGCAGATCGGTGGCAGAGCCGCCGCAGAGGATCAGCACGTCGATCTCCTCTTTGTGCGCGGGCAGATCGAAGTCGGAGGCCAAGCGGTCTTAGGAAGCAAGGGTCTCTTACAA
>JAZOWI010000005.1:0-17513 GCA_045659145.1 Acutalibacteraceae bacterium
GCCGTCACTCGCTCCGTACACACCGCCAGTTGGGGTCGGTACTCCGCCGCCAGATAGGGGTTGACCCCGTCCAGTGACTGCAAGGTGAGATAGGAGGGACTGGTGGACGCAAACAGGCTCATGGCGTGTTCCGCCTCCTCGGCCCACTCCGCCACCCGATGGGACAGGTGCAGATAGGCGCCACCGGTGAGCACCGGCAGGGTCTTGTGGGCGGAGTCACAGCAAGCATCCGCACCCAGCGTGATGGGGTGGCGATCCTGCGGCAAAAACCGCAGATAGGCCCCATGAGCGTTATCCACCAGCAAATGGGTATCGTGGGCGTGGCACACCGCCGCCAGGGCGGCAATGTCCAAGGTGTTGCCCAGATAATCGGGGCTGGTGACGTACACTGCCGCAGGGGGCGTCTCCAACCCGTCCAGGGCAGCGGTCAGCGCTTCGGCAGTGAGAGGGCAGGCGGTCAGCCCATCCCCCTCGGCAAACAGCCACTGCACCTGCACGTCCAGCAGAGCGCAGGCGGTGACAAAGGTGCTGTGGGCATTGCGCCCCGCCAGCACCGTCCGCCGACCCGTCTTCTGCATTGCCAGATACAGCATTCCGCGGATGCACAGAGAACTGCCCTCGGTGGCATACACCGTCCGCGCCGTCCCGAACAGGGCGGCGGCATTCTCCTCACTCTCGCGGATGATGCCCTCCGAGCGGTACAGCACGTCGGCGCCGCCGATCTCGGTGATGTCCAGCGCCTCGCACCCCAAACGGGACACGCCCTTGTGCCCCGGCATATGCAGGCGGAGCGCTCGGCTCTCGCCGTAGGTCTTTACGAAATCACAGATGGGGGTGTTCATTCCTCATCACCCAAGGTCTTGGCGACCTCCACCATAATAGCGCACTCCATCCGCTTGCGAAACAGCTCGCACCCGTACTCGTACACACCGGTGACCGCACCGGTGGCGTGGTAGGCATTGGCGGCGCAACCGCCGGAGCAATAGAGCTTCGCCCAGCAGTCGGCGCAGTCGGGACGGGCATACACGTTACAGGCGGCAAACTCACACTGGGTGGCGGTGTTGGTGACGCCCTGCCAGATGTCGCCCAGTTTGAAGGCTTCCTCCCCCACAAACTGGTGGCAGGGGTACAGGTCGCCCCAAGGAGTGACCGCCATATACTCGGTGCCGCTGCCACAACCGCTGACGCGTTTATAGATACAGGGGCCGCCCTTCAGGTCGATCATATAATGGTAAAAGGTAAAAGGCTTACCCTCTTTGTGCCGCCGAAGCATCAGCTGCGCCAGCTGCTCATATTGGTCGAGAACAATGGGCAGATCCTCAGCGGTGAGGGCAGAGGGGTCCTCGGGGGCACACACCACCGGCTCCATAGACAGCTCGGTGAAGCCCAGATCCAGCATCACCTGAATATCTTTAAGAAAATCGGGATTCGCGTGGGTAAAGGTGCCACGCATATAATAATTCTTGCCGCCCCGTGCCTCTACAAACTTTTGGAACTTGGGCACGATCTTTTCCCAACTGCCGCCGCCCGCATAGTCCACCCGATAGCGGTCGTGGATCTCACGGCGTCCGTCCAGACTCAGCACCACGTTGCTCATCTCCCGATTGGAGAACTCGATGACGTCGTCGTCCACCAGCACGCCGTTGGTGGTGAGGGTGAAACGGAAGTGCTTGCCGGTCTCCTGCTCCCGCAGGCGGGCATAGGCCACCAGCTCCTTGATCATATCCCAGTTCATCAGCGGCTCGCCGCCGAAGAAGTCTACCTCCAGATTGTGGCGGGTGCCGCTGTTCTCAATGAGAAAATCCAGCGCCCGCTTGCCCACTTCCAGGCTCATCAACGCCCGGTCGGCGTGGTATTTCCCCTGACTGGCGAAGCAATAGGAGCAGTTGAGATTGCAGGTGTGGGCCACGTGCAGACACAGGGCCTTGACCACGCCGGCGGTCTTTTGTTTCAGTGTATCCGCCATAGGACGGAAGGTGTCGGGGGTAAAAAGCTGACCCGCGGCTTTGAGTTGACCGATCTGGTCATAGCACTCCGCCAGTTCCTCGGCGGTCACGTCCTCCCGATGACCGTATTTCTCCCACATTTCGGTAAGCAGCGCCTCTTTCTCGGTCTGTTCATAGGCGCCGATCATATCGTAGGCGATCTCGTCCACCACGTGGACCGAGCCGGAGCAGATGTCCAGCACGATGTTGAGACCGCCCAGTTGATAACGGTGTACCATAATGTACCCCTCCTAAAAAGTCATAAAAAATGTCGCCATCTCGCGATGGCGACATTTGGTCAGAGCCAATTACTTGTTCTCGCACTCCTGATTCGCAATGCCGCAGCTGGTCTTGCAAGCGGACTGGCAGGAAGTCTGGCACTCGCCGCAGCCGCCGTTCTTGGCGCTGTCGCACAGATTCTTGGTCTCCAGAGTCTTGATGTGCTTCATAAGGATACCCTCCTATTTGCTTGATTTTTTATCATTGTAGCACATTTGTTTTCATAAGTCAATGAACAGTTGGGGTGAAATTTGCGTTTTGCGACGGCTTTTCACACAACAGGCCCGTTTTTTCATCTGTTTCCTCTTTTCTCTACCAAAAACAGAGGAGAAATTTAGTGTAAAATGCAGATTTTATTATATTGGCAGAAATGATAGAATAAAATCAGCAAGGTATGTCTCTACCGGTGCCGAAATATTTTTAATAGTATTGTGACGAAACGGTATGGTTTCCCGTGTATATAGGTGAAAGGAGGATGTTTATGAAACAAATCGGTATACAGATCCTTTGTCTGCTTCTTTGTATGACTCTGCTCACCGCCTGCGGGCAGACATCGCAGGTGTCGGACGAATCTGTGCCGCAGGATGAGTCTGTCTCCTTCACCACCACGGAGAGCACCACAACCACGGAGGAGACCACTACAACCACCACGGCGGAGGAAACCACAACAACGACCACTACCACAGCGACAACCACTACGGCAAGACCGATCACCACAACCACAACGAAAAAATCCACTACCAAACCTGCACCCACCACAACAACGACTACTGCAAAGCCGACTACAACCACCACTACCACGACCGTCACGGTGGCGCCAACCGCAACCACGACAACAACTTCGAAGCCCACTACAACGGCATCAACCGCAACGACTACCACAACAACAGTATCCACCACCTACGTTCTCAAAACCACAGTTGTAAATCCCGCCGACGAGCCGCCACAAAATAAGCGACAATTCCGCTTTTTCTTTGACGGACAAGATATGCTGTTCACCTACAGTTTTGTGGAGTACATGTACAACAAACCGATATGGTGCTACGAGGGAGTTACCAAAATCGGCGAAAAGGTGATTGCCAAAGTGTCGGCGGAAAAAGGCTATGTACGAAATGTGAGCTATGAAAACCTGTCCGGTATGCGAAGCGATTTTGATTACGAGGATGCTAAACGAAATTTTTTAAGCCGGTTGCCTAATATCGGCGAAATCAAATCCATGTTGCGTTTTGTTCGTTCAAAAGACTATGACGGAAAAGGCAGCCCTTTCATTGACGGATGTGTCGATTTGACAGACCAAAACATTGCCGTGCGCTGTAACTGGAGCGGAGCCGTCTATGATGGCGTTTTCCGAATCCGATTTATGGGGGTCACGGAAGACGTAAGTGACGCGGTCATTGAAGCCGGTCTCCTCCACGTCGTAGAAGAAAGCGCACTGGATTTCATTTATCCCCAATGGGTATAAACGGCTTATCCTATAAGCGGCTCTCCCGTTTCGCAAGCGGGAGAGCCGCTTTTTACTTTCCCCTTGCAAAAGAAGGCGAAAAATGCTATACTGTGACTAACAAAAAGGAGGTGACCCCCGTGCGCAACACCACGCTGTGCTACATACAAAATGACAAAGGGCAGACCCTGCTGCTCCACCGCATCAAAAAAGAGCACGACCTGAACAAGGACAAGTGGATCGGTGTGGGCGGTCGCTTCGAGGATAAGGAAAGTCCCGAGGAGTGCCTGCTCCGGGAGGTGTCCGAGGAGACCGGCCTGACCCTCACCCGCTACCGCTATCGAGGCATCGTCACCTTTGTCTCCGACCGATGGGAGACTGAGTATATGCACCTCTATACCGCCGACGGCTTCGCAGGTGAGATCAAGGAATGTGACGAAGGGGTGCTGGAATGGGTGGACAACGCCCACGTCCCCACCCTGCCCACCTGGGAAGGGGATCGGATCTTCCTGCGGCTTATCGAACAAGACGCCCCTTTCTTCTCGCTGAAACTGGAATACACAGGGGACACCCTGACCGCCGCCGCCCTCAACGGCGCGGCACTCACATTGTAACAACAAGGAGGAGATCGTATGTATTTTGACCGCAAAGGAATCAAAGAAGCCGCCAAGGTAGCCCTCAAACGCAGCCACTGGATGGTGGTGGTGGCGGTACTGCTGGTGGCCCTGCTGGGCGGCACCATCGCCGGCGGAATCCCCGGCGGCAGCATCAATGTAAACAATTCCGCCAATAGCACGAACTCTTGGAACGATCCCGTTGACGAGCCGAACTGGATACCCGATGAGGGCGGCGACGCGGAAGACAACTATCCCTGGATACCCGACGATGGCGATACTTTCGAAGATTATCCTTGGATGGACGAGGGGTATACCGACGATTACACACCTCCCTTCTCGCTGGATGAACTGTGGAACACCATTACGGAGGCGTTCGGTTCAGTCTTACCTTTCTTTGCCGGGGTCCTTATCATTGTTTTACTGATCGCCTTAGTGATCGGCATTTTCTATTCCATCTTTGTGGGCAACGTGATGACGGTGGGCGGCCACGGCTGGCTGCTGCGCTATTGGCGGGGCGAGACTCCCGGCGTGGGCGAGGTGTTTGCCTCCTTCCGTATCTACAAGCCGGCGGTGGTGACGATGCTGGTGAAGGAGCTGTACATTTTCTTGTGGAGCCTGCTGTTTATCATCCCCGGCATCGTCAAATCCTATGCGTACAGTATGGTTCCCTACATCATCTATGAAAACCCCAACCTTACCGCCGATGAGGCCATTACCATCAGTCGTAAGATGACCGACGGCTACAAAGGGGAGCTGTTCGTTTTCTATCTGAGTTATATTGGCTGGCATCTGCTGAATGCTCTTACCATCGGTCTGCTGGGCATTCTGTATGTCAACCCCTATATGGGTGTGGCCCACGCAGGTATCTACGAGGACCTGAAACAGAAAGCCATCCAGAACGGACGGCTGACCTGGGAGGACTTTGGGCAGACCCCGCCCGTGATCGAGGATCCTTGGGCATCGCCTGTCTATGACCCCTCCATCCCCACCTACACACCCCCGCAGGAGCCCAATGATCCCCCGCAGTGGTAAACACAAATACAGCGGTCGCAACCGAGGTTGCGACCGCTTTTTTTGCCCGATTTTCTTTTTTCGGTTGCTTGTGAAACAAAATGGTGTATAATAGAACAAGATAACGAACACAAAGTAAGGTGATACCAATGCTGCAAGATTTTCTCACGGTGGCACAGAATGTGCTGACCCTGTTTATTCTCATCGGCATAGGCGTTCTGTGCGCCAAGGTGAAGCTGCTCAACGAGGCCGCCGTCAAGGGAATGGCCAATCTGGTGCTGTATATCGCCACTCCCTGCGTCATCATCAAATCCTGCATACGGGAGTTTGATCCGGCGATGCTGCGGGGCTTCCTCATTGTGGTGGCGGTGGCGGCGATCAACCATCTGGTGCTCATCCTCATCGCCCGTCTGTGCTTTAAGGATAAAGAGGAGGGACGGCGGCGGGTGCTGCGGTGCTCCACCGTATTCTCCAATGCCGGCTATATGGCCATCCCCCTCCAACAGGCCATCCTCGGGGACGAGGGTGTGTTTTACTGCGCCGCTTATGTGATCGTGTTCAACGTGTTCCTGTGGACCTACGGCGTGGTGGAAATGGGCGGCGCGGGAGAAAAGCTCTCGCTGCGCAAGGTGCTGGTCAACCCCGGCATCATCGGCGTGGCGGTGGGTCTGGTGCTGTTCCTTTTCTCGGTGCCGGTGCCCACCCTCATCACCGATGCGGTGGGGCATATGGCCAACCTCAACACCCCCCTGCCCATGCTCATCGTTGGCTTCTATCTGGCCCAGACCGATCTGCCTGCTGCCCTGCGGGACCGCCGCAGCTATCTGTGTATGGCGCTGCGCCTGATCGCGATGCCCCTGCTGGCGATGGGGGCCCTGCTGCTGTGCGGCGTGCGGGGCGCAGTGCTCACCGCCTGTATGATCTGCATCAGCACCCCTGTGGCCACCGCCTGCACCATGTTCGCCACCCGCTATGAGCGGGACACCCATCTGTCGGTGAATCTGGTGTCGGTCAGCACCCTGCTGTCGGTCTTCACGATCCCTTTGATGGTGGCGCTCACCGACTATCTGGCCTCTGTGCTGTGAATCACATAAAAAGCAAGAACGGGAAGTCCGTTCTTGCTTTTTTCTTTGTCCTGTGTTATGCTGAAAGTACCATAAAGAGAAAGGTGGGACCCCTTATGAAAAAGATATTGGCCGCCGTTTTGACCGTGGTGATGCTCTTTGGCCTGATGCCTATGGGGTTCACCGCCGCCGCCGACACGGATTTTACCGATTATTACGGACAATGGGCCCTTTCATTCTTGCCCAACGCCGACACCCTGCTGTATGTGTATGACCAATTGGCAGACGGCATAGAAAACTCCAAGCGGGTCATCGACCTGTCGGCGCGGGACGTTTCCTTGGAGGAGTTCCAAACAGCCTTCGATGCCTACCGTCGAGACTACGCCCAGCACTTCTGGCTGGGGACTCAGTACACCTATGTGGTGATTGACAATTGCATCAAAAGTATGACCCCCGAATACACCATGACGGGCAAGGCCCTGCAAACCGCCAAGGAGAATATGGAATTGGCCATACAGGAAATATTAGCCGGCATTGATGAGTCCATGTCGGAGTTTGAGAAGGAAGTGTATCTCCACGACGCCTTGGCGGCGCGGGTGACCTATATCGAAGCCGCCCAGGCCCACAATGCCTACGGGGCACTGGTGCAGGGGCGCGCCGTGTGCGAAGGCTACGCCAAGGCACTTCAATGCCTGCTCCATCGGGTGGGAATCTCCTCCTTCCTCGCCTTTGGCACCGGCTATGACCCTGCCACTAACGAGTCCGAGGCCCACGCGTGGAACTACGTGCAGATCGACGGCCATTACTATCACGTGGATCTCACTTGGAACGATCAGGATATCTATCTGTTCCACAGTTATTTTAACCTGACCGACGAAATGATGCTGCAAGACCATACCCTTGATGAGACCGCCTATCCTCTGCCCGGATGCTTGTCCACCGAGGCGCACTATTTCAAAATGAACGGTCGCTGGCTGACCAACCCCACCGTCAACGATCTCATCGTCTTGCTGAAAGAGAACGACTTGCAGGTGTCGGTGTATTTCACCGGCGATATGGAGGTCTTTCTCTATTGGTACTATGCCAACGTGTCCTACATCGCTTACAATGTGGGGCTCCGAGGCGAGTTCACCTACGGATATATGCTGTTCGGCAACGAGGTGTGCCTGTTCCTGCAAGGAAACCGCACCGGCTGGGGCAAGATGGACGGTCGCTGGGTCTACTATGAAAACAACACCATCGTGAAAAACCGCTGGGTGCGGGATTCGCAAGGCTGGTGCTACGTAGACGGGGACGGCTTCTTGCTGACGAATGCATGGAAGAACGATTCCAGCGGCTGGTGCTATCTGGGCGGGGACGGACGGATGGTGATCAATGACTGGATTAAGGATAACGGCAAGTGGTACTATCTGGACAAAGACGGCTATATGGTGTCCAACAAGTGGGTGAAAGACTCGGTGGGCTGGTGCTACGTGGGCGCGGACGGGGCCATGCTCACCAACAAGTGGGTCAAGGACTCGGTAGGTTGGTGCTATGTGGGCGACAACGGCTACTGCGTCACCAACTGCTGGAAAAAGGATTCCAAGGGTTGGTGCTATCTGGACAAAGACGGGCGGATGGTCACCAATAAGTGGGTCAAGGACTCGGTGGGTTGGTGCTATGTAGACCAAAACGGCTACTGTGTCACCAACAAGTGGGTCAAGGATAGCCACGGCTGGTGCTATATGGACAAGAACGGCCGTATGACCGTCAGCGACTGGGTCCGGGACGGCGACGATTGGTATTATCTCGACGATGAGGGGTATATGCTGGCCGACACCACCGTCACCATTGACGGTAAGACCTACACCTTTGCCCCGTCGGGCGCTTGGCTCTCTGAATGAGACAAAAAAACCGCTTCGGTTGACCCGAAGCGGTTTTTTCTTATGCGTTTTTACCAAACAGCGCCAAGGACCCCAGCCGATACTCCCGCGGGGACATATGGTACCGTTCCTTGAACCGTTTGTTAAAATACGAGGTGTTCTGGAATCCCACCTCCAGCACGATCTCCAACACCGACCGTTCGGTGGTGGATAGCGCCTCCGCCGCCCGCTCCAACCGCACCGCATTCACATAGGCAGAGGGAGTCTGGTCGGCGTATTTCTTCATAGAACGGGTAAGGTGCTCCTGGGTTTTCCCCGACAGCTCCACAAAGCGGGGAATGCCTCCCGCCAGATTCTCGGGTTTGCGCATCTCCTCGCAGGCAGTGCGCAACCACAGGGGCATAGACTGGACCTGCCCGCTCCCCGCAACCACCACCGCCAGCATATCCGCCAGCAAAGTAATCAGCATGGTATGCTGCACCGTTGAGGGGGTCTGACGGCTCTCGTTGCGCAGCCACTTCATTCGTCGCAAAAACTGGCGACTGAGTTCCCGCGGCAACACCGTCACAGGGGTGAGCGCCTCTTTGACGACCGCGGTGCCGCACTGCTGTGCCAGCGCCACCGCCTGCTCATACACCTGAGCAGTGAAGGCGATGTTGAAAAATCGCAACGGCTGATCCTTACGACGAATAAAGGTATGGTTGTCCTCGGGGAACACCAAAGCCAGACAATCCGCCGTCATCATCTCGCTCTCTCCATTGCGACGATGTTCCAATTCCCCCTCCTCCACGATGAACAATTCGTAGAAATCATGGCAGTGGGGTTGAAGCCATTTATTGTCGCTGATGAGCGTGCGGTCGATATGAAACTCTTGTGTGGGAAAAATATCCCCTTTGTATAAGCGGTTCATTCTATCACCCAATATCAAAATAACACATAAAAAATCAACAGTCAAGTAGAATAAATCAATATACTGCGGTACAATGAAAGTAACATCGTGGAAGGAGGCGCGTCGATGGATGCGGTGACCCTATTACAATATGCTGTCCGCTTTACCCACTTATATCGGGAAGCGAACAATAAATACAGCCGCGAGGCCGCGTGCCTCGATTGGCAGTTGCGCCACAGCCTGCTCCCTTTGGTAAAAGGGGATCGGGTAGCGGGTCGCCATGGTCGCCTGCCCCTAGGCGTTTTGCCCCAAGAGTTTTGGGGGATGGGCTATTACATAGACGAAGAAACCTTTGCCGCACTGGCACAGAATCCCTCTCTATCCCCTGCCCAACAGCAAAAAGCGGCAGAACTGCTGGACTTCTGGCGGGTGGAAAACACCCGTGCCAAAATTATCGCCGCTTACCCCGAGGAATGGACGCAGGAATTGGCCTGCTGTGTTCCCTACACCACCCCCACCAGCGGCTTTTTGCTCCACCGCATCAGCGGCATCCAGATGGATCCCACCCGCCTGTTAGCGTTAGGCATAGAAGGGCTGCTGGCCTTTGCAGAAGCAAAAAGCGCGAAAAATCCCGCTTTTTACGCCGCTGTCCGACAGGCACTGGGCACCCTGCGGGATCTGTGCCTGCGCTATGCGGACGAAGCGGCGGCGCTGAGAGAGGACTCCTTTGCCGCCGATCTGCGGCGCATCGCCCTGCATCCGCCCCGCACCTTCCGTCAGGCCTTGCAGCTCTCTTACCTGTTCTTCGTGGTGTCCGGTACGTGGAACTACGGACGAATGGATAAATATTTGGGGCACTATCTCCACCGTGACCTCACCGAGGGCACCCTCACAGAGGAGGCGGCGCTGGAACTATTGTCCGATCTGTGGCAACGAATCGAAGAGCGCAACGACTATTTCGATTCCCGCGTAATTTTGGGCGGTGCCGACCGCCCGGAGGGGGCGGACACGCTGGCTTTGTTGGCCATGGAGGTGACCCGCCGCCGTCGCGGCATAGTGCCCCAGTTGACCCTGCGGTGTTACAGCGGTATGGACCGCCGCCTGTACGACAAGGCATTGGCGGTCATCGGCGAGGGCACCACCTTCCCTATGCTGTATAATGACGACGTGAATATTCCCGCCGTGGCAGATGCCTTTGACGTGGATACCGCCACCGCGCAGAACTACGTGCCCTTCGGGTGCGGCGAGTACGTGCTGTGCAACCAGAGCATCGGCACCCCCAGCGGTACCCTGCATACCCTCCATATTCTCAACGAGATGCTGTACGGAGAACGGGCGGAGACGTTCCTTTCCGCTCCCGACTTTGACACCTTCTACACCCGTTATTTGGTACGCATCCGCCACTTGGCACGGATACAAGCGCTCCACGAGAAACTGGAATACGACGTATGCGGTCAGGAATGTACCTTCCTTTATTTCAGCCTCCTCTTCGACGACTGTCTGGAACGGGGTCTGGGGGTGTTGGAAGGGGGCGTGCGGCATCTGGGCGGCACGCTGGAAGTCTACGGCAACGTCAACGCCGCCGATAGCCTGACCGCCATCCGCCGACTGGTATACGAGCAAGGCGCCATCACCCCCGAAGCACTGGCCCACGCCCTTAAAACCGACTTTGACGGGCAGGAAGGCCTGCGCCGCTTGTTGCTGAAACAACCCAAATACGGCAACGACCACCCCGCGGCGGACGAGATGCTCACCCGCCTGCATCGGGACGTGTGCACCATTGTGCGGGAACAAGCACCCGCGGCAGGGCTGGACTCCTATCTGGTGGTCATCATCAACAATGAGCTCAACGCCGTGTTCGGCGCCGCCACCGGCGCTTCTGCCGACGGACGGCAAGCAGGGCAGTATATGGCCAATGGCAACAACCCTATGAGCGGCGCCGACGACAGCGGCATCACCGCCATGCTCAATTCACTGGTGAAACCGGACATCCATATCCACGCGGGGGCGGTGCAGAATATGCGCTTTTCCCGAGAAATGTTCACCACCCTGCTCCCCAAGACCGAGGCACTGCTGAATGCCTATTTCCGTAGCGGCGGCGCCCAAAGCATGATCACCGTGCTGAGTCGCGGTGATTTGGAGGCGGCGCTGAAAGAGCCGGAAAAATACCGCAATCTCATCGTGCGGGTGGGCGGTTTCAGTGCCCGCTTTGTGGACCTGAATCCGGTGGTGCAGAAAGAACTCATCAACCGCACCCTCTACTGATAAATGAAAGGATGGATGCCCGATGGCGATCCTTTTCGATATCGAACGGGGCTCTATGCACGACGGCCCCGGTCTGCGCACCGTCGTATTTTTCAAGGGCTGTCCCCTGCGCTGCCGATGGTGCCACAACCCCGAGAGCCAAGCCTTTACACCACAGACGATGTTCTACCCTGAGCGGTGTATCGGCTGCGGTCAGTGTGCCGAGGGATGCTACACCGATGCCCGCCGTCTGTGCGGAACGGAAATGACCGTGGAGCAGGTGATGACGCCCATCCTGGCCGACAAATCCTATTACGGCACCGAGGGCGGGGTCACCCTCTCCGGCGGCGAGCCTCAGTGTCAGGCAGACTTTGCGCTCGAGCTGGTGCGTGCCTGCCATAAAGAAGGAATCTCCGTGGCCATCGAAACCTCTATGGCGGTTTTTCGGCCCGATCTGCTCCGAGAGTTAGATCTGATTATCGCCGACATCAAGGTGTGGGACCCGCAACACCATCAGGAATACGTGGGAATGGACAATGCCCTCATCCTTGATCGCATTCGGCAGGCGGACCGGTGGGGTATTCCCCTTATACTCCGCACCCCCGTCATCCCCACGGTCAACGATACGGAAGAAGAGATCACCGCCATACGGGATTTTGTTCGTACGCTCCGCCACGCGGTAGCCTACGAACTGTTGCCCTATCACCCGCTGGGAGAGGACAAACAACGGGCGCTGGGGCAGGAGCCTGTTCGGTTCCCCACCCCCACCACCGAAACGATGGCACTGCTTCGCCGCTGTGCCGTCCTGTAACCACTTGTCACACACATAAAGAACCATCACACCTCAATCAAGAAAGGAAGAGAATACACAATGAACAAAACCTTTGTGAAAGTGCTGCTGCCCATCCTGTGCTGTGTCGCCGTGCTAGGCGGGGTACTGGGCACCCTACTGGCCTCCGGCGGTGCTGTCTTCCCTTGGCGGGAACAAGCCAACAGCGTAGAGAAGATTCTGGAACGGGACGGCTATCTGGAAGGCATCTGGTATCCTTGGCTGACCCACCACAATCTGGGGCACGGCTTGACCTCCAACGAACTGATGGTGAAGTACGTGGGGAACACGTGGGCGGACGTGGGTATCGAACAATACGGCACCACCAGCCTGTTCCGCGAGATCTATAATCTGCGCGCTCTGGGTTTCAACATTTTAGGCTACGAGGGCTCTATCTACGGCGAGGGCGTCATTTACGACGACTACGGCAATGTGTTGGGTGTCAAAGAGGAGTATCTCAAAAATGTGCGTGTGTTCCTGGACGTGTGCCGCGCGGCAAAAATGCCGGTGCTGTGGACCGTGTGCTGTCATTCCACCACCCTCAACGACTATTATGAGGACGGCAAATACGCTTGGGATATTATCTCGCAGGCCTATGCCAACCCCGTGGTAGCCGACCAGTACGCGGAGAAGTTCGTTAAGCCTCTGTGCGAGGTGCTGGGCGAATACCCCGACGTGGTGGTGATGGTGGCCGCCACCTCCGAGGCGGAAAACGAGATCAACGACAGTGCCATCGGCAATCATTTTGAGGGTGGTCGTCTGCTGTACGGCGTGGATCAGGATGCCATGCTGTATTTTATCAACCGCATCAATGAAACCGTGGCAAAGGAACTGCCGGACGTGACCCGCACCCTTTGCTCCAACAGCGACGATATGTCCATCTATCGGGATATTGATTTTGACCTTCTGGGGCGCCAGATCTACAACTACGCCGGCAACAGTAAGGATATCGGCGATATGAAGGCGGACGGCCCCATGATCGTGTCTGAGTTCGGTCTGGGCGACCGCACCGTGGTGACAGACGAAGCCTTCACCATTCTGCAAATGACCTTTCGCGACAATTTCCGCGCGGATGGCTATAAAGGATGGATGTACTGGTGCTGGACGCCCAACGGTTACGGCGGTGTCTATGACCTGCTCAACAAGGATGCCAAGAGCCTTACGGATTTCCGTGCCTTCTCCTATGCCCTCCACTACTACGTAGAGGACTATCGTAACGAGCATCGGGGCGTGGAAACGGTGCTGGATGCGCCGGTGCTGTTTGCCAACACCGGTTCCGGCACGGTGGAATGGATCTCCTCCCGTCAGGCCACTAAGTTGGATCTGCTGCGCTCCACCGACGGCGGCACCACGTGGGTCACCCTGCTGGACGGAGCGAGCCCCTACGACTATGAATCCAACTTCAAAGGCACTTATGAGGATACCGAGATCGCCAAAAAGACTGACGGCGGCAAGGTGATGTACAAAATGGTCGCCTACGACGACGACGGAAACCGCATCGACTCCGAAGTGAGCAACGAAGCGGATATTCTGGGGCCTGCGGTCAATCTGGTGCCCAATGGCAGTTTTGAAGACGGTATGGATAATTGGACCGACTGGGGTCAAAACGGCAAGGAATTCTATGCCGCCGCTTTAAAAACCAATCTGGCGCCCGACGGTGATTACGTGATGGATTTCAAGTATATCAACACAGAGTGGTTCGGCGTGTGCAACGGCGGCATTGACGTAAAACCCAACACCAACTATAAAATCACCTATCAGTACTACCTGTGCGACGATGCCACCACCAAGTCTGCCTATTGCTTTGTACGAACCTTGGATGCGAATGGCGGCGGAAACGGACTGGGCGATATCAACGATGGCTACGTAGCCAGCGCCTTCCTGAACAAAGGCACAGTCGAGAACATTCAAGGCAAATGGATCACGGAAGAGATCCTGTTCCGTACCAATGAAGGTACCAAGGTAGGCATTGACTTCCGTGTGATCAAGGGCTCTCATTTCTATATTGATAATGTGACCCTGACCGAAGTACGATAAAGGAGGGAGAACGTTATGAAACGAACTGTGAATCGCTTATCAATTCTGCTGACGATGACACTGCTGCTCATAATGCTCCCCCTGTGCCCTCCTGCCCAGGCAGAGCCTATGCCGGTGCTGGCGCCCGCCGCCAAAGCGGTCAAGGCGGAGAATCAGGTCGTTAACGGTGACTTTGAGAGCGGCAGCCTGAACGGCTGGGATTCCTGGCAGGGTACCGACGTGTCCGAGGATGCGGCAGCGAGCGGCGACTACGGTGCCCATCTGAAAGGCAACGGCGATTGGGGCGGTATGCTACGGCAGGACGTGCCGGTGAAAAAAGGCACCACCTACGTGATCTCTTTCTGGGCCAAGGTCAATACCGTAGGCTCTAACCTGCTGTTCTTGGGGGCCTCCACCAACACGCACTATCCACCGGCTGTGGGGAGCAACGATCTATGGATCTCCAACACTTCTTGGAAAAAATTGACCTACATCGTCACCCCCACCGATGATAATAAGATGGCCATCAATTTCAGCGGCGGCGGTACCGGTGCGGCAGAATCCGTCTACGTTGACGATGTGGTGATGTACGAGGAAGGACAAGAGCCGGAGGAGCCCGACCAGCCCCCTGCCGAGCCTCTGACCCTGCTCTCTATGGGCGTGCTGAACAACCGCCCCATCACCGAGAGCAAAAACCTCATTGACAACAGCAGCTTTGAATCGTCCGCCTCTGCCCAATGGGCGGTAGACACCTTCCTGTCCAACAATGTAACGGTAGTACGGGACGAAACCACTCCCGACGGAGAACAATCGCTGTTTTTTAACACTTCTCACATCGCAGAGCCGGAATGGCACTATTTCTGGATAGATGTAGAGAAAAATACCAACTACACCTTCTCCGCATGGCTGAAAGGTTCCTTCCTCTCAGCCCACAACGCGGGGCGGGCTACCGTAGGCGTTATTGATCCCCACAGCAAGAAGTTCCTCACTATGCCGGAAAAAAATCAGGATATCGCCGGCAGTATGTTTTCCGCCAACACACGCCAGATGGTACCCACCGCTTGGGATGCCCGCTGGCATCTGAGAAGTGTCACCTTTAACACAGAGGACAAAACCACCGTGGGCATCGCCCTTTACGGCCACGGCAGTGAGTTATGGGTGGACGGTATGGCACTCTTCAAGGTGGGCGACGGTGTCAAGTACACCGATAAACGCAATGTGGACTCCATTTCCCCCGCCTATGAGGCAGACCCGATCCTCTGCACGCCTGAAAACTCTCTGACGGAAAACCCGTCACTGGACGACCTGACCTCCACCTTCTGGCAGAGCGGCAACGGCTGGCGCAACGGCTTTATGAGCATTGCGGAAAGCACCTACGAATACGGCAACTCCCTGCGCTACAAGCAGAGCGACAACCCCTGCGGTGTCCATTACATCCGATGGATCGAGGTGCAGCCCCACACCCAATATGTCTTCTCCATCAATGTGAAGATCCTGCAAAGCGGCGACGGGCGACTGGCCCTTTATGACGGAAAGCTGCGGGGCTGCACGGCATTCATCGACATTCCCTTTGACGCTGAGGACTTCGGCACGGAATGGTTCCCCTTGCGCTTTACCTTCAACAGCGGCGCCTACTCCCGCATCGGCATTGCCGTGGAGGATCGAGGCGGCGAAGCCCTGCTGGACAACATCCGCGTGTTTGAAGCCGCCGACGGTTTCGAAGGGGAAGACCCCTTTATCCCTGTGGCTAAGAACGGCTGGGTGCGAGAGGGCGCCAAGTGGACCTACTATGAAAAGGGTGAACAGGTCAAGGCCAAGTGGATCAAGGACGGCGCGTGGTACTACATCGGTGCCGACGGCTATATGGTAGCAAATAAGTGGATAAAAGATTCCAAGGGTTGGTGCTATCTGACCGAAAGCGGAAAAATGGCTACCAACGCGTGGGTCAAGGATTCGGTCGGTTGGTGCTATGTGGGTGATAACGGCTACTGCGTCACCAATTGCTGGAAAAAAGACAGCCACGGCTGGTGCTACCTGAACGCTTCGGGCTCTATGGTCAAAAACAACTGGATCCACGACGGCACCGGTTGGTACTTCCTCAATGCCGATGGCTATATGGTATCCAATACTTGGAAAAAAGACTCCAAGGGTTGGTGCTATCTGACCGACAGCGGTAAAATGGCTACTAATGCCTGGATCAAGGATTCGGTCGGCTGGTGCTATGTGGATGGTAGCGGCTACTGTGTCACCAACACCTGGAAAAAAGACTCCAAGGGTTGGGTGTATCTGGATCAAAGCGGTCGGATGGTCACCAACAAGTGGGTCAAGGACTCGGTGGGTTGGTGCTATGTGGACAGCAGCGGCTACTGCGTCACCAATACCTGGAAAAAAGACTCCAAGGGCTGGTGCTATCTGGATCAAAACGGCCGTATGACCGTAAGCGCCTGGGTACAGGATGGCGATGAATGGTACTATCTGGATCATAACGGCTATATGGTAGCGGGCAAATCCCTTACCATCGGTGGTAAAACCTATACCTTCGGCAAAAACGGCGCCTTGCTGTGACAAACCAAAAAGAGCGCAACCCCAACGGGGTTGCGCTCTTTTTCTTTGTGTTTGATCTTATCGCTGGATGCGGCCGCTGCCGTCGCCGCCGGCCAGCTCCTCCACCTCGGCTACGGTGACCATATTGTAGTCACCCTCGATGGAGTGTTTGAGGGCAGAGGCCGCCACCGCGAACTCCACCGCTGCCTGGGTGTCCTTGCCGGACAGCAGACTGTAAATCAAACCGCCGCCGAAGGAGTCGCCGCCGCCCACGCGGTCGATGATGTGCAGATCGTACTTCTTGGAGAAGCAGTACTCGTCTGCCGCCACGTTATACAGCATTGCGCTCCAACCGTTATCGAAGGCGGAATGGCTCTCCCGCAGGGTGATGGCCACCATCTCGAAGCCGAACTTATCCGCCAGCTGCTTGGCAACAGACTTGTAACCCTCGTGGTTGAGGGTGCCGCCGTAAATATCGGTGGCCTCCGCCTCGATACCGAATACGTCCTTGGCGTCCTCCTCGTTGGAGATGCACACGTCCACATACTGGCACAGATCGGTCATAGCGGCACGGGCCTCATCACGGGTCCACAGCTTGCCGCGGTAGTTCAGGTCACAGGAGATCTTGCACCCGTGGGCCTTGG
This sequence comes from Acutalibacteraceae bacterium, assembly GCA_045659145.1. Taxonomy (GTDB): domain Bacteria; phylum Bacillota; class Clostridia; order Oscillospirales; family Acutalibacteraceae; genus UBA5905. Next base: position 17,426 of record JAZOWI010000005.1, read on the forward strand.
CCGCCTTGCAGGCCTCGCGACAGATCTCCACCACGTTCTCGCCCAGAGCAGGGGTGATGCCGGTGAAATGGAACCAGTCGGCACCCTC
>JAZOWI010000006.1:0-44475 GCA_045659145.1 Acutalibacteraceae bacterium
AATTAAAAAAAAAAAAAAAAAAGAGGAGGGCCCCCCGGCATCGGGCGTCCCTTTTGCTATGGTTTGGGTTTGCAGAGATTTTATGTAGACTCCTCTTCGCTGATCTCCCATATCTCTTTGTCGATGATGGGTTGCTCTCCATAGGTTTGGTAATGCTGCGCTATGCAAAGCCATGCTTTTTTATAGTCTTTAAACGTGTAGTCAACATACAACTTTTTGCCGGTTGATGTGTGTATAACCATTGTGTTGAACGCGGGTGCCCACTTTTTACCGCTGTATTCCAGACGACGGATTTGTTTCCAGTCTAAGTCGTATTGTCTTCTTCGGGAATACATATAAAAGCCCGTTTCATCAACAGTGACTACCTTTTTGAAATCAAGAATTATTAAAAATGTCCCATAGCTTAAATAGGAAATGCAGAAATAATGGATAAAATATCTTGATGCAAACAACTCCTTTGCTAATTGACTATGAGAAAATACAAGGACGAAAACCAGAAGACATATCATTGCGATGAGCACAAAAAGATTCTTTTTTTTATCCATATGAAAAGTCATAGGCGGTATTCCTCCTTTCGCTCAATGGGTGTCCCTGATGGGGTGTGCACCTTTACTCCGCTGCGGGAAACCCGTCCCCTGCAGCATCGTCACAAAGTTAGATAGGGTCCGTAGGGGGCGACGTCCCCGACGCCCCGCGAAAAAACGCGCAAACTTCTTGCGGGCGAACACAGTTCGCCCCTACGGTCACACACCGAGATCGAATAGAACCCGTAGGGGCGGCCCTATTGTTTCTTTGTTTATGTTTGTTTGCCGTGTTGGGTCAGCACGTCGGTTTCCCGTTTTCTCCGTCTGTATCCCCAATAACCGCCTAACAGAAAAGCGGGGAGGTGGACCAGCAGGTCCAACAGAATTAGGGTCAACAAGAGAGGACCCTGTTTTTCCGCATCTGGAAACAAGAAGGTTACAAACAGGGATGCACCGCCGCACACAAATATAGCGGTGTTGTTAAACAGAAACACCAGCACCCAACGCAGAACAAAAACCGACAAGACACACGGGATAATGGTTTTAAGGGAGAATTGCCGTTTTTCATAGGCTTCCCGTTGTAATAGATACGCGATAGCTAGGCAGGTGAAAACAGTTACGGCAATTCCGTACAGCAGATCACGGCTAACGTGATTACCGAGAATCAGGTGCAGTGCCAGACCGGCGAAGCCGCCTAAAATCCCTCCGATAAGAAATGCCAGTTCATTGTATAAGAGGTACAAAAAAGACCTTTTCCCGTACGCTTTCATAGCCTTTCTCCGATTACTCCGCCGCAGGCAATTCGGTTTCAGCTTTTTTGCCTAAGATCTCGGGCAGCTGCATACCGGCCATGGAGAAGACCTCCTCCAGAGGGGGCACCGACTTCATCATACCGGAGATGAAGTTGGCGGTGGCATTTTTGCCATCCGCATTCTGACCGTTGTCCCACACGGTGACCTTGTCGATCTTGATGTTCTTGACCGCCTCTACCTGGACCTTCATCAGCTCTTCCAGCTTGTCGGCGATGAGCAGCTTGAGGGCCGCCTCGGCGTCGCCGCCGGCGGACTTGACGATCTCGGCGAAACCGGCTGCTTGCTTTTTCAGGATCTCTTCCATACCGCGGGCTTCCGCTTCCATCTTGGCATAGATAGCGTCCGCTTCACCCTTGGCCTTGCGGCGGATCTGCTCGGCCTCGGCTTCCGCCTCCAGCTCCATCTCCCGCTTCTTGGCCTCGGCCTGCACGATGATGTCCGCCTCCAAGGTAGCCTGCTCTTTGGAGCGACGGGCCAACTCGGCGGCCTGCTCGGCGGCATAGGATTCTTCCAGCGCCTTAGCCGCCTGAATCTTCTCGGCGGTGGTGGCAATTTTCAGCGCCTCGGCTTCTTTCTCTTTCAGCGCCGCATCCGACATGGCGATCTTCATCTTGGCCTCGTTTTCACCCTGAATGGCGATGGAGTCGGCCTCGGACACCTTGATGCGCTGATCCATATGGGCATTGGCCTCACCGATGGAGCCGTCGCGCTCCTGCTCGGCCACGCTCTTTTTCGCGTCGTTGATGGCCTTAGCGGCGGCTTCTTTACCCAGCGCGGCGATATAGCCGGATTCGTCGGAAATATCGGTCACGTTCACGTTGATGAGCCGCAGACCGATCTTTTTCAGTTCGGTCTCCACGTTGCTGCTGACCGCCGCCAGGAACTTATCGCGGTCGGTGTTGATCTCTTCGATGTCCATGGTGGCGATGATCAGACGTAACTGACCGAAGATGATATCCTTGGACAGTTCCTGAATCTCGGAGAGTTGCAGACCCAGCAGACGCTCTGCCGCATTCTGCATCACGCCCGGCTCGGTGGAGATACCCACCGTAAAGCGGGAGGGCACGTCAATGCGGATGTTCTGACGGGACAGCGCGTTCTTCAGATCCACCTGAATGGAGATAGGGGTCAGATCGAGGAAGGCGTAAGACTGGAATACGGGAATCACAAACTCGGCGCCGCCGTGGATGCACTTGGCGCTGCGGTTGGTGCCGTCTTTATTTTTGCCGATGGAGCCGTACACCACCATGATCTTATCCGAGGGACACTTTTTATAGCGGGAGCACACCCAGATCAGGAAAGAGACGACCACCAACACAATGGCGGTGATGAGAAGAACAGTAGCAGGACCCATAATACAATACCTCCTAAATAATATAGACAAAGTTTACAGACGGACAGGGGATTTGCCAACCGTTCCACCTTAGATGGAACGGGAATGGTTTATTTTCGTTTGACCACCAGGGTGGTCTGACCGCTGAGACCTACCACCACCACTTCGGTGCCGGTGGGGAGGGGAGTATCCTCATCGGTGACAGCCTCCCGCTCCACATAGGAGCCTTGCAAGAGTATATTCACCTTGCCCTCGCCGGAGCGGAAGGCGGGGATGGTGAGATAGACGCGGCCGGCAGTGCCGATGGCATTGCGGTTGTTAAGGTTGCCGTTGTTGCGCAGTCCCATCACCGCGCGCATCAGCAGGGCCATCAGTACCATGGTGGCGATGCCGCACGCCGCCGCCACCAGCAGGGTGAGCCACAGCGCCGCCCCTGCCTCGTCCATGGTAAAGCCTACCCAGCCGAACACCACCAGGAAGGCCATGATCCCTCGTACCGAGAAGATGCGCAGACCGTCCAGACCGGTGGGGTCGGGATCGGCGAGGGGGACGTCTTCACCGAAAACACCGTCCGCCGCCGTAAGGTCGGCGTCCAGATCGCCCATCTCTGCATCGCTGATATCGTGCTCCAAGGACAGCTCTGCGCCGTCGGCGCCGTCTACACTGTCGGTGTCTAAGCCGATGAGCATCAGTACTGTTTGGATGGCCAGCACCACCGTGGTGGGGATGGCGATGCAAGCAAAGATCTGTGAGATCAGACTCAGAGAGTCCCACCAAGCAAACATAATGATTCCTCCTTCATTGTTGCTGTTTTACAGCAGTTGAGACAGGGTTTCCTCTGCGGTGTGCCGCGCGATGGATGCATAATGCGCGTAGGCCATCACCTGTAACGTCTTTTCCAGCCGTCCTCGGGCACCGGGCACGGGTTCCGCATAGTCGGCGGCGGCTTTGTGCGCCGCCTGACGGATGGATTCGTGGCTGATGGTGCCGCCGGTCTCCGCGATCATATCGGTATAGCGGTGATACAGCTCGCTGTCGCGGATCACATCGTCGCTCTCGTCCCGCAGATTACCGTTGATGTAGGAAAGAAGCTCGCAGATGCGGTCCAATTGCATGGACTCGCACAGCATATGAATGATGACGATACGGGCAAACTGATCCTTTGTATACTGACGGCGCTGGGGAGAGGATACGAAGCCGCGCTTGACCCAGTTCTGGATGCGGTAAGGCTCCAGATCGGTCATCACCGATACTTGGGAGAGGGTGATGCCGCCGGCGGCGAACAGACCGTCAAACAACTGACGCGAGACCCCCGTATGGATGCCGGAGACTTCGATCGTAGTCCCCGGAAGTGTAGTAGCCATGACGCCACCTCCTAATCAGGTTGATATGATTATATCACACGGTCACGTGACTGTAAAGAGGGTTTTGGTGATTTTTTTAAATTTGTCGAATTGCACAATTTCGGGCCCCTCGCTTTGTGCAGAGAGGAAGAGGGAAAGGGATACCTTTGATGAAAAGGCTTGGGCAGGAGCAGTCTGGGTTGGCGGGAAAATAAAAAATCGCGGTTTTTTCGATTTTTTCACAAAAAACTGTTGTCAAACCGCTTATGGTGTAGTATAATCGTATAAAACAAACGAGGTTTGTTGAATATTTTTGTGCAAAATATCCTATTTCCCGCTGTTTTGCTAGGCGAATTAGCCAAAGAGGGGGAATAGGTTATCAGAAAGGGCGTGCATCCATGAAAAACTACAATGCAAAAACCATCCGTAATGTGGCGCTGACCGGCCATGCCGGTTCCGGCAAGACGTCGCTGACCGAGGCTATGTATTATCTGGCCTATCAGGCAGACCGTCTGGGCAAAGTAGCGGATGGTAACACGGTCAGCGACTTTGATCCCGAAGAGGTGCGCCGTCAGGTATCGGTGTCCACTTCCTTGGTTCCTGTGGAGTGGAAAAATACCAAGATCAATCTGCTGGACACCCCCGGCCTGTTTGACTTTGTGGGCGGACTGCGCGAGGGTATCCGTGCTGCCGGCAGCTCGGTGATTGTGGTCTCTGGTAAGAGCGGTGTGTCTGTGGGCGCCGAGAAGGCTTTTGCTGCTGCCCAGAAGAAGGGGATCGCCACTATTTTCTTCATTAATAAGCTGGACCGCGAGAGCGCGGATTTCTATAAAGTATTCGAGGATTTGAAGGCCAAATTCGGTCCCATGGTGTGTCCCATGGTGGTTCCTCACGTGGTGGATCATAAGGTGGAGTGCTACGTCAACCTGTTGGAGTATCGCGCCTATACTTATGAGAACGGCAAGGCTAAGCAGGTGCCCATTCCGGATATGGGACACCGCCTGGAGGGCCTGCGCACCGCGATGAATGAGGCAGTGGCGGAGACCAGCGAAGAACTGATGGAAAAATACTTCTCCGGTGAGGAGTTCACTCCCGATGAACTGATTCAGGGTATTGCTTCCGGCGTCCGCAAGGGTGAGATCGCTCCCGTGTTCTGCGGTTCTGCCGCCGAGCTGGAGGCCATCGACCAGTTGCTGACCGGTCTGTTGTGGCTGGCGCCTTGGGCTGAGTCTGTGGCAGGTGAGATCGGCACTGACGCCGGCGGCGAGCCCGTTGAGTTGGAAGTGAACGAGGACGCCCCCACCGTCGCCACCGTGTTCAAGACCGTGGTGGACCCCTTCGTGGGTAAGATGGTGTACTTCAAGGTCATCCGCGGCAAGGTGGTGCCGGATATGGCACTGCTCAACAGCCGCACCGGCGACACCGAGCGGTTGGGTAAACTGTTCTACGTCCGCGGTAAGAAGCAGGAGGAGGCTCCCTTCATCGGAGCGGGTGATATCGGCGCGGTGGCGAAGCTGGTCAACACCGGCACCGGCGATACCTTGTGCGCCCCCAGCTGCCCCGTGACCCTGCCCGGTGTTCCCTTCGATGCACCTTGTCTGTCTATGGCGGTCAATACCACCAAGAAGGGCGACGAGGAGAAGGTAGCCACCGGTCTGGCCCGCTTGGCGGAAGAGGATCCCACTATTAAGGTATACAAAAACACAGAAACCAATGAGCTGATTCTGTCCGGTATGGGTGAACAGCATTTGGACATTATCGTGTCCCGCTTGAAGGCCAAGTTCGGTGCCGAGGTTACTCTGTCCGTGCCGGAGGTGGCCTATCGCGAGACCATTCGTCGCAAAGTGAAGGTGCAGGGCCGACACAAGAAGCAGTCCGGCGGTCACGGGCAGTTTGGTGACGTGTGGATCGAGTTCGAACCTTGGGAGGGCGAAGAACTGGTCTTTGAGGAGAAAGTGTTCGGCGGCGCCGTGCCCAAGAACTACTTCCCTGCCGTAGAAAAGGGCTTGCAGGATTGCGCCAAGGAGGGCGTGCTGGCCGGCTATCCGCTGGTGGGTGTTAAGGCCACGCTGGTGGACGGCTCCTACCACCCTGTGGATTCTTCCGAAATGGCTTTCAAGACCGCCGCTTCCTTGGCTTACAAGGCGGGTATTGCAGACGCCAACCCCATTCTGTTAGAGCCGGTGATGCATCTGTCGGTGTACGTCCCCTCGGATAATACCGGCGACATCATGGGTGACATCAACAAGCGACGCGGTCGCGTGTTGGGTATGAATCCCGCCGAGGGCGACCTGTCCTGCATTGAGGCTGAGGTGCCGGAAGGCGAGATGGGCGACTACGCGGTGATGCTCCGCTCCACCACGCAGGGTCGCGGTTACTTCACGCTTGCCTTTGAGCGGTATGAAGAGGCGCCCAAGCCGGTGGCCGACAAGGTAATCGCCGCCCGCGCCAAAGCGGATTAAAAAATAGAAAAGGAAGAGTCGAAGCGGTGGCTTCGGCTCTTCTTTTTTTGTGTAATTTTATTCTTTTTGTGGAAAATTTTTTATTGGTTTTGACGAAGGGATTTTCTTTCCTAATTATTGCTATTTATCGACAAGTATGCTACTATTAAACCAATATGGGGGAGTTTGGATTCCCCTCTCTTGTCCATAACAACAACGGGTCAGCGACCCGATCTGATACTATCTCTGTAACACTACCGGTTTTAAACAACGTAAAAATGGAGGTAAAAATTATGCCTATCAGCATTACAGATATGCAAGCTTCGGACTGGTTGTCCATTATCATTGGCCTGATCGTGGGTCTGGTCTTCTTTATGTTCGGTATGAATGTCATGTCCGGTAATCTGGAAAAGATGTCCGGCGGTAAGTTGGAACGCACGTTAAAAACGGCCACCTCTAACCCCTTTATCAGCATCATTTTGGGTGCCGCTATCACCATTGCGGTCCAGTCTTCGTCCGCCACCACCGTTATGTTGGTGGGTCTGGTCAACTCGGGTCTGATGACTATGTCCCAGACCTTGTACGTCATTTACGGTGCCAATATCGGTACCACTTTCACCTCTTGGATTCTGTCTATGTCCGGCATTGAGAGCGGCAACATCGGTATTCTGATGCTCAAGCCGGAGAACTTTGCTCCCGTGCTGGCGCTCATCGGTACCGTGATGGTGATGATGTCCAAGAAGGATCAGCGCAAGAGCATCGGTACGGTGTTTATCGGATTTGCAGTGCTTATTTACGGCATGGAGATGATGGGCGACGCGGTGGGCCCTCTGTCCGAGCTCAAAGAGTTCGGCGACCTGGTGACCCGATACAGCAATCCCTTGCTGCTGTTGCTCATCAGTACCGTGTTCACCGGCATCATCCAGTCCTCCGCGGCTACCATCGGTATTGTCCAGACCTTTGCGATGAGCGGCGCCATCACCAATGCCATGTCCATTCCGTTGGTGATGGGTGCCAACATCGGTACTTGTGTTACCTCGTTGCTTTCTAGCATCGGTACCAACCGCAATGCCAAGCGGGTGGTGGTGCTGCACTTTGCCATGAACTTCATCGGCACGGTGGTGTGGTTGCCTGCGTTTATTCTGTTTAATTCTCTGCTTTCCGAGGGCGGTGCCATCTACGGATTCCTGCATGACTACGGTCAGGCCAGTGCCTTTGCGGTGGCGGTGTGCCACTCTATCTTTAACGTGCTGACGGCGGCACTGCTGTTGCCTATGGGCAAGCTGATGGAGAAATTGACCAAATTGGTGGTGCCGGATAGCAAGGAAGAACCCAAGCCTCAGGGCCTGTTTTTGGACGAGCGTTTGCTCAATTCTCCCTCTGTGGCAGTTTCCGAGAGCAATGCGGCCACCATCGGTATGTGCGCGCTGGCTCATATGAATGTGATGCGTGCCATCGGCCTGTTTGATACGTACGATGAGAATACGGTGAAGGAAATTCGCGCCGCTGAGAAGACACTGGACGAGGACGAGGATAAGCTGGGCACCTATCTGGTGCAGCTGTCTTCCCGCTCTCTGTCTGAGAAAGACTCTCAGGTGGTTTCCAAGATGCTCCACGCCATCGGCAACTTTGAGCGTTTGGGTGACCATGCTCTGAACCTGACCGGCAGCGCAAAGGAGCTGCACGAAAAGGGTCTGTCTTTTACCGACGAGGCCAAGGCGGAGTTGAAGGTGTTGGTAGAGGCTATTCGGGAAATCTTGGATATCACCGATCGGGCCTATGCGGAGAACGATGCCGTCTTAGCCTGGCAGGTGGAGCCGCTGGAGCAGGTCATCGACGGCCTGATCGCCAAGATGCGCACTAACCACATCCACCGTCTGCGGCAGGGCGAGTGCAGTATTGAGATGGGTTTTGTTCTGTCGGATACGCTCACCAATTTCGAGCGTATTTCCGACCATTGCTCCAATGTGGCGGTAGCCATCATTGAGACGGAGCACAACGCCTACGATATCCACTCCTATCTGCGTGGTGTGAAGCATGATAACGAAGAGTTTATCGACGCCTTTAAGGAGTATGCCGATCGGTATGCTCTGGTGTAATTCAATGAAAAAAGGACCGCATCCGATGGGTGCGGTCCTTTTCTTATAACTTGATTTCATTCGGCAGTTGTTCTTCACTATATAGGGTGATGCCGTTTTCGCTGAGTAGTCGGGCGGTGATGCCGCTGCCGACGATCTTTCTCCCCGTATGACTGCCGTCCCGAATGCGGCAGACACCGCAGCTGGGACTGCCCTCTTTAAGAATGGCGGCGGTGAGTCCGAAGCGGCGGCACAGTGCCAGCGCCCCCTCGGCGCCGCGGATATACTCCGCGGTGCAGTCGGTGCCGTCACGGGTAAGTACCTGCTCGCCTACAATTTCGCAGGGCTGGCGGGGAATGGGTAGACCACCCTCGTGCTCAGGGCAATAGGGGATCGCTGCCCCTTCCTCGACCAAGCGGCGCAGGGCGGGATAGTCAAAGGCGCCCCCGTCATAGCGGCAGTGATGTCCGCACAGACAGGCGCTGATGAGATACGCAGGCTGTGCCATCAGAAATACCGTACCAGCGAGATGACCTTGCCCAGCACCACCGCTTCTTTAACGATGATGGGCTCATACTCGGGGTTTTCGGGCTGCAAGCGGATGTGATCCTTCTCCACATAGATGCGCTTGACAGTGGCCTCGTCGCCCACCAGCGCCACCACCACGTCGCCGTTCTGCGCCGTACTTACGCGGCGGACGATGACCACGTCCCGATCCAGTATGCCTGCATTGATCATACTGGTGCCGGTCACCCGCAGGGCAAACAGCTCGCCCGCCGGATACTGACTGCCGCCGGAGAAGGGGACGTAGTCCTCCACCTCTTCCACCGCCAGGATGGGCATACCGGCGGTGACACGACCCAGCAGGGGCACGCGGGTGACGCTCTCACCCGGCAGACGGATGGCGCGGTTGAGACCGCTGCGGCGGTCAATATACCCCTCGTCCTCCAACCGTTTCAGGTAGGCGTGGACGGTGGAGGTGGACTTGATGCCGGTGGCCTCGCAGATCTCCCGCACCGAAGGGGGGATGCCATCCTGCAACCGTTCTTTCACAAAAGAAAGGACTTTTTGCTGCTTTTCGTTCAAGGGTTTCATAGAAAAACCTCCTAATTTCTAAACTCCTGCCCCCAGTATAGCACATATGTTCGAAAAATGCAAACATTTGTTTGATTTTTTTGAAAATATTTTACGTTCATACTTTTCTTACGCGAAATTCACGGTTTCGACACAGAATATTCATACTTGTCCGTTATACTGAAACTGTACTCGGGAGGGCAGGAAGGCGCCGCACCGGAATGCTCCGCAAACAACGAGTACATCCTCCTCAAAACACCCCTCTAACAAAGGAAAACCGTCCGATGCCATAGGCGTCGGGCGGTTTTCCTTGTTGTGTTTAGTTTAAGTTGTATTTTTCCGCCAGTTCGTCCACGGTAGCGCAGTCGGTGAAGAGACCCCATTTGGATATGTTGCGTTCGTGGAGAATATTACCCTCTTCGTCCAACCAGAACCGTCCTTGCCAAGCATTGCAATTATAAGGGGACAGCTTGTATTTTCGGTATTGTCTGGGATAGTCTTTCTTAAAGTTCGTTATTTGGTCCTCCGTTGGTTTTTGTAAGAACAGAAGAGTAATATCACCTTTGGAGTAATAGCCCCCGGAAGCACTAACCAGATTGGTGGTATAGTTTTCTCCGTCTCCGTCAAGAGAGATAAGAATGGTACTTTGTTCAGTTACATCACCTTTTAGCGTGCGTTCGATTCGGATATACACTAAGGTTGTAACCGCCAAAGGTCCTTGGTATTCTTTGGGTTTTGCCACGCGTATCACTTTTTTTACTTTGCCTTGTACAATGATTGGGCAACGTTCGAGCAGTTCTGTCTCTGTAAGCGGAAGAGCGTCTTGCAAAATACCTACCGGAAAATCCGGAACGGGTAATTTGTTCCCGCAACTGCAAAGGAGTGTTGACAGCAGGCAAACCAGACAGATTACCTTAGGCCAAAGTTTGCGTTTCATAATGGTTATCCTCTCCATTCTAGTTGAGTCCGTATTTTTCCGCCAGTTCGTCCACGGTAGCGCAGTCGGTGAAGAGACTGATGTTGGATTTGTTGCGTTCGTGAAGGATGTTACCTTCTTCGTCTATTCGATAGATGCTTTGATAATAATTGATTGGTATTCTGAGCGGTTCTTTAAATTTTTTGGTTTTTCGATACAGTTTTGGGTTGTGCTCTTTGATGGAGTTCCACGCTTCTTCGCTTTTCTCGCTTAAAAACAACAGCACACGATCGCCTTTTTCAAAATAGCCTCCAACAGTCATTGTGTTATCTACGGAAAATGTTTTACCATCACCCCAAAGAGGGAAGATAATCTTCCCGTTTTTTGGAACAGAGCCGCGCAAAGTGCGAGAGACTCTTATATGAGAGTACTGTGTAGGTGTGCCTTTTTTTAGTCTCCCATCTTCGTCGTTTTTCTTGTCATATATGGTCTCTGTTTTGATTACGGTGCCTACGATGATGACATCTGAAATGTCAATCAGTTCCTGTTCATCGAAGCAACTGAAGTCGTCAACCAGAACACTAATAGGTTCCTGATTCCCATCGCTACATCCGCACAACAGCATAGCTAACAGACACACAAGGGTAATGGCGGTTTGATACGATTTGTGTTTCATAATGGTTATCCTCTCCATTCTAGTTGAGTCCGTATTTTTCCGCCAGTTCGTCCACGGTAGCGCAGTCGGTGAATAACCCCACGTTGGATATGTTGCGTTCGTGGAGGATGTTACCTTCTTCGTCTACCCAAAAACGACCTTGCATAGAGTGGGTACCATAGGGAAACAGCCTGTCTTTTCGGTATTGTTTGCGATATTCTTCTTTGTAGTTGGCCTTCCCGCTTTCTGAAAGTTCGGATAAGAACAACAGTGCTGTGTCTCCTTCAGCATAATACCCACCTGAATTTTGAATGTCGGATCGCATATAGTTCTCTCCGTCTCCGTCAAGAGAAACAATAATCGTTTTATTCTCAGGTATATCGCCTTTCAGCGTACGTTCAACTTTGATATAAGTGAAGGTCTTAACGGGTAATCTATTTTCAATCGGATTGGGCTTCGCAATCCGCTTCACTTTTTTCACTTTGCCTAGTATGAGGTTTGGAAAATGTTCGAGAATTTGCGCCTCATCTTCATACAATTCTATCGTCACCATTTGACATAGCGGAAAATCCGGAACGGGATATTTGTTTCTGCAACCGCAAAGGAGAGTCGGCAGCAGGCAAACCAAACAGGTTACCTTAGTCCAAAGTTTGTGTTTCATAAAGTGATCCTCCTTACGAGAGTTTTATCTTCTTATTGTATAAAAAGCAATGTTTCGTACACGAAAAAAGCGCAAACGGACCCCTGAGCGGTCTGTCTGCGCATATTTATTATCCATCAAAATCCCCTCGCTTTCTATTTGGAAACGGAGCGATATTGGGTATTCAGTTTACGATCTCAGTATAGCAAGATCCCGCTGCCTTGTCAATAGGAGGAGGTGTAAGGGAGAAATATCTGCTTTTCTCTTGACTTTTTCCGTAGGGTAGAGTATGATAAGCAGTGGTATAATAAGTATATATAAAGACAGTGAACGAGACAGTAGCGTAGCGGGGAGTCTCCCACAGCGAGTCGGGGGCGGTGTAAGCCCGACGGAGAGCGGCGGCGTGAAGATCACTCGGGAGTTGCCGGCTGAATGGGTGTGTCCCACTAGGCGCGGACGGTTTTCCCCCGTTAACGGGAAGGCGTATGATGGTACGTGCGATAATAGGTGGTATAGCGAGGTTTGACCTTCGTCCTGTTTTGCGGGGCGGAGGATTTTTTATTTTTCGGAGGTTATGAGATGTACAAGAAAGTATCGACCAATATGAACTTTGTACAGCGGGAGCGGGAGGTATTGCAGTTCTGGACGGACAACAAGGTGTTCGAGCAGAGCTTGCAGGCCAATAAAGAAGGGGAGACCTATACCTTCTACGACGGTGCTCCCACCGCCAACGGTAAGCCCCACATCGGTCACGTGCTCACCCGCGTGATCAAGGACATGGTGCCCCGTTACCGCACCATGAAGGGCTATATGGTGCCCCGTAAGGCGGGCTGGGATACCCACGGTCTGCCGGTGGAGCTGGAAGTGGAGAAGCAGTTGGGCTTGGACGGTAAGGAGCAGATCGAGGAGTACGGTCTGGAGCCCTTTATCGGTAAGTGTAAAGAGAGTGTCTGGAAGTACAAGGGGATGTGGGAGGATTTCTCCGGCACCGTGGGCTTCTGGGTGGACATGGACGACCCTTACGTGACCTATCACGACGATTATATTGAGTCCGAGTGGTGGGCTCTCAAACAGATCTGGGACAAGCAGCTGCTGTATAAGGGCTTCAAGATCGTGCCCTATTGCCCCCGTTGCGGCACCCCTCTGTCCAGTCACGAGGTGGCCCAGGGCTACAAGAGCGTTAAAGAGCGCTCCGCCGTGGTGCGCTTCAAGGTGGTAGGGGAGGACGCCTGGTTCCTGGCTTGGACCACCACCCCTTGGACTCTGCCCTCCAACGTGGCGCTGTGCGTCAACCCCGACGAGACCTATTGCAAGGTAAAGGCCGCCGACGGCTACACCTACTATATGGCCGAGGCACTGCTGGATCGAGTGCTGGGTAAATTGGCTACCGAAGAGACTCCCGCCTATGAGGTGCTGGAGCGCTACGTGGGCAGCGACCTGGAGCGCAAAGCCTACGAGCCGCTGTTCGACTGCGCCAAGACCGTGGCGGACAAGCAGCGCAAAGAGGGCTTTTTCGTCACCTGCGATACCTACGTCACTATGACCGATGGTACCGGCATCGTGCACATCGCCCCCGCCTTTGGTGAGGATGATGCTCAGGTGGGACGCAAGTATGACCTGCCCTTTGTGCAGCTGGTGGATGGCGCCGGTCATATGACCGAGGATACCCCCTTCGGCGGTCTGTTTGTTAAGGACGCGGACCCCAAGATCCTGGTGGATCTGGATGCCCGCGGTCAGTTGTTTGATGCGCCCAAGTTCGAGCACGACTATCCTTTCTGCTGGCGTTGCGACACCCCCCTCATCTACTACGCTCGCGAGTCTTGGTTCATCAAGATGACCGCCGTGCGTGAAGACCTGATCCGCAACAACAATACCGTCAACTGGATCCCCGAGTCCATCGGTAAGGGTCGTTTCGGTGACTGGTTGGAGAATGTGCAGGATTGGGGCATCAGCCGTAACCGCTATTGGGGCACCCCGCTCAATATTTGGGAGTGCTCCTGCGGCCACCAGCATTCCATTGGCAGCCGCGAGGAGTTGAAGGCCATGGCCATCGACTGCCCAGAGAACGTAGAGCTGCACCGCCCCTTCATTGACGGGGTCACCCTGCGCTGCCCCGAATGCGGCGGCGAGATGAAGCGGGTGCCTGAGGTCATCGATTGCTGGTTTGACTCCGGTGCGATGCCTTTTGCCCAGCATCATTATCCCTTTGAGAATCAGGAGTTGTTTAACCAGCAGTTCCCTGCGGATTTCATTTCCGAGGGTGTGGACCAGACCCGTGGCTGGTTCTATTCGCTGCTGGCCATCTCCACCCTGCTGTTTAATAAGGCGCCCTATAAGAACGTGCTGGTGCTGGGTCACGTGCAGGATGAGAACGGTCAGAAGATGAGCAAGTCCAAGGGCAACGCCGTGGATCCTATCGAGGCGCTGAACACCTATGGTGCCGACGCCATCCGCTGGTATTTCTATTCCAACTCCGCTCCTTGGCTGCCCAACCGCTTCTCCGGCAAGGCGGTGCAGGAGTGCCAGCGCAAGTTTATGGGTACCCTGTGGAACACCTATGCCTTCTTCGTGCTGTACGCCAACATTGATAATTTTGATGCTTCCAAGTACACCTTGGAGTACGATAAGCTGTCGGTGATGGATAAGTGGTTGCTGTCCAAGCTCAATACCCCCGTCCGCGCGGTGGACGCCCATCTGGCGGGCTATCCCATCCCTGAGGCGGCCCGCGTGTTGCAGGATTTCGTGGATGAGATGAGTAACTGGTACGTCCGCCGCAGTCGTGAGCGCTTCTGGGGCAAGGATATGCCCCAGGATAAGATCAATGCCTATATGACCTTGTACACCGCGCTGGTGACGGTGGCTAAGGCGGCGGCGCCTATGATCCCCTTTATGGCGGAGGACATCTACCGCAATCTGGTGTGTGAGAACGATCCCACCGCTCCCGTCAGTGTGCATCTGTGTGCCTTCCCCGAGGTGAATGAGGCCTATATCGACACCGCACTGGAAGCCGCTATGGAGAATGTGTTGCAGATCGTGGTGCAGGGCCGTGCCGCCCGTAACGGTGCCGCCTGTAAGAACCGCCAGCCCTTGGGCAAGATGAACGTGCAGATGGAGGGCGCTCTGGACGAGTATTGCACCGCCATTATTGCGGACGAGCTGAATATTAAGTCGGTGGAGTTCATCACTGATGCCGCCGCCTTTATGAGCTATTCCTTCAAGCCGCAGCTCAAGACCGTGGGTCCCAAGTATGGTAAGCAGCTGGGCGAGATCCGCACTGCTCTGACCGAACTGGACGGCAACGCCGCCAAGGCGGAACTGGACGAGAAGGGCGCGATTACCCTGAACCTTACTTCCGGCGATGTGGTGCTGGCCATCGAGGATCTGCTCATCGAGACCACCCAGACCGAGGGCTATTACACCGTCACCGATCGGGGCATCACCGTGGCCATCGACACCCGCCTGACTCCCGAGCTCATTGAGGAAGGCTTTGTCCGCGAGCTGGTCAGTAAGTTGCAGACCATGCGGAAAGAGGCGGGCTTCGAGGTGATGGATACCATTTCCGTGTACGCTACCGGCAACGAGAAGGTGGAGCAGCTGATGGGGCGCAACTGGGATTCTATCGGCAACGACGTGATGGCCACCGCCTTGACCGTGGGCGAGACCGCCGGCTATGTCAAGGAGTGGAATATCAACGGAGAGACCGTCACCTTGGCGGTGGAAAAGAACGCCAACTGATCGAAACGGGTTGCATTTTCACGAAAAAATGCTATAATAGACTTGTATCAAACGAAAGGAGAGTTTGCGATGATTATTACCAAAGAGAGCATCATCGGCACCATTCTGGATGCCGATGCCACCACCGCTCCTTATTTCTTGGAGATGGGTATGCACTGTCTGGGTTGCCCCGGCGCCCGCAGTGAGAACCTGGAGCAGGCCTGCGCCGTTCACGGTGTGGATGTGAACGATCTGGTGGAGAAGCTGAACAAGCACTTCGGCAACTGATTAGAAACCGGCAGAGGTATGCCCTCTGCCGGTTTTTCCATGGGAGTAGTTATGATTACGTTAGATAAACGCTTGTCTGCCGTGGCGGCCTTGGTGCGCCGTGGCAGCCGCTTGGCGGTTATCGGCACCGACCACGCCTATCTGCCTGCTTACTTAGTGCATACAGGGGTGTGTCCGTCGGCTGTTGCGTCGGATATCGGAGCGGGCCCCTTGGAGGCGGCGCGGCACACCGTTACGACCAATGGCCTGACAAGTGAAATTACTTTACGGCTGGGCGACGGACTGTCCACTGTATCGGCAGAGGAGGTTGACGATATCGCCATCGCCGGTATGGGGGGCGAGACCATCGCCGCCATTTTAGAGGCGGCCCCCTTTGTCAAGGACCGCCGCCTGCGGCTGATTCTGCAACCGATGACTCGGGCGGAGGACCTGCGCCGTTGGCTGTTACATAATGGCTTCTCCGTGTTGGAGGAGCATCTTATTCGGGACGGTCGGCATCTCTATCCCGTGTTAGCGGCCGAGTATACCGCCGCTGTCCCCTGCGAGGACGAGGTGCTCATTTACGGCGGCTTCTTCGAGGCAGAGGAGGGCAGACCCTATCGGCAGATGATGGCGGAGCATCTGTCCCGTCGTGCCGTGGGATTCGCTCACGGCGGAGATGCGGTTACAGCCGCGCAATTAGCGGAGTTAAGCAACTTGTTACAAACACTGTAAAGGAGTGCTGACAATGATCAAAGAACTCAAAATCTGGGAGAATGAGATTCCTCTCTACGACGAAAATATCCCCTTTGAAAATAAGATGACCGCCTATCTCCACGAGGATGGGGAGACCCACCCTGCTATGATCGTTTATCCCGGCGGCGGCTATTGCATCCACGGCGAGTGGGAGTGCGACCCCGTGGCTCAGTTTTACTACGACAACGGCTACAACGCCTTCATCGTGTACTACCGTGTGCGCCCCTATCCTCATCCGGCGCCTAAGCTGGATGCCCAGATGGCGGTCAAACTGGTTCGTCATCATGCCGCAGAGTGGGGCGTAGACCCCAATCGCGTATTTGGCGTGGGCTTTTCCGCCGGCGGTCACCTATGCGGTTGTGTGGCGGTGTTTGAGGACATAGTCCCCCGGTATCTGACGGATGCCCCTGCCACCGATTCCCGCCTCACCGGCGCCGTGTTGGGTTACCCCGTCACCTGCGCTGATCCCGATGCGGGGCATCAGGATTCCTTCCGCCATATCTTAGGCGAGGATGCCTCTCAGGAACTGCTGGATACCCTTTCCTTGGAGAAACACGTGGGCGACAAGACCGCGCCCATCTTTATGTGGCACACCATCCCTGACACGCTGGTGCCCTTTGAGCACTCCATCCGCTTGACTAAGGCGATGGCGGCGGCGGGTCGCTATGCAGAGCTGCACCTGTTCCCCGAGGGAGAGCACGGCAATGCCATGGCGGGCTGGCTCCCCGGCGCCTGCCAGTGGGGCAACCTGTCCTTGGACTTTATGAAGCGAGTGAAATAACGTAAAAAAGACCGAGCCGTGGGCTCGGTCTTTTTTAATCGGGGCGACGGGGCGGAGTGTCCGGCAGATCCAGACAGGCGCGCCAGCCGCCCTCCGGTCCAATGCAGGGGAACACGTTGTCCGTGTCGGTGGTATCCTGCACCTCATAGGTGCCGTATTTGTTGATCTGATCCCATACGTCGATGGGCTCTCCGTCCACGGGATGCACCCGCAATTCTATATCGTCGGGCTGGGGCAGGGGGCGTGTTTGGTCGTTCATCGTATCACCTCATCCCTAGTGTACGGAGAAACCAAAAAAATATACGGTGTGCTTTGGCACACCGTACAACTTATTCTTTACTCATATGATAGGACAGGGTCATCAGGGTGTCGCCCATATGGACATTTTCCACGATCACATCGGGATAATCGTGTAGAATGTCGTAGTGGGAGAAGTTCCAGAACCCCTTGACACCGCAGGCAACCAGTTTTTCCACCAGACGAGGCGCCGCTTCCTTGGGAATGCACAGCACCGCCATCTCCGGCTTTTCCTTTTGACAGAAAGTCTCCAACTCGTCGGTGGAGCGGATCACCATATCCGCCCGTGTGTCGCCCACCAAAGCAGTGTTGTCATCGAACAGGCCGATGAGATGAAAGCCCCGCGCCTTGAAATCAATATGATTGCCCACGGCGGTGCCTAAGTTGCCCAGACCCAGCAGAATGGTCTTGGTCAGTTTGTCCATTCCCAGAATGCGGCCGATCTCGTCGTAGAGCTGGTCCACCATATAGCCGTAGCCCTGTTGGCCGAAGCCGCCGAAGCAGTTGAGATCCTGACGGATCTGGGAGGCGGTCAGACGCATTCTCTGGGACAGTTCGCGGGAAGAGATGCGTTTTACCCCGTTTTCTTTCAGATCGTACAGAAAGCGATAATAGCGGGGCAACCGCCGGATCACTTGTACGGAGATAGCTGTATTCTTAGCCATAAAAGGACTCCTCACAATTCATCGGTAGAATAAGAGACCATACACACTTATTATGCGAAATTGTTGTTTTTTTGTCAATACCTTTACAGCATTTTCGTACAGAAATGAAAGAAAAAAAGGATTGACACCGACGAGGTGTAGTGTTATAATGATTGCTGTTATATGCGAGGGTGCTGGAATCGGCAGACAGGCACGTTTGAGGTGCGTGTGTCAAATGGCGTGGGGGTTCAAGTCCCCTCCCTCGCACCAAAAATGGGAGATGAGCATTTGCTCATCTCCCATTTTTTATGCTCGGTCGGCGACTGACCCCCCCGAAAAGGCGTAGCCTTTTCATAGGTTTTGCGTGCAGTACCTACGATAAGCACTGTTTTGGCGCAAAACCGGGGTTCAAGTCCCCTCTCATAAGCAAACAGCTGAAAAAACACCTTATCGGTTCTTCTCTCCCTGTTTTCCTCATTGCACAAACCACGTGTTTGTGCTACACTAATCACATACCTTACACAAGGAGTGTGATCCTATGAATCGTCAGGTATTTAATTATGCCGTATATCCCTCCGTTGTACCGGCGGACAAAGAATCGGTGATTGCCATCCATCCTCTGGGTGAGAACACCAAGTTTCTGCCTAACGTGTCCTACACGGTGGAGATTCGCGGGGTGGAGACCTTTTGCACCGATTATGCTAACCTGCCGGTGACGTGGTATAACGTCACCCCCAACGAGGAGGGTGACCTGCTGATCCGCCATCACTTTGCGGGGGAACAGCGCCACGCCATTATGCTTAAACGGCCGCAGGAAGATCTGGACGCCACTCCCTATCGGGAGCTCACCCATCGGGGCAAGTTCCACGAGAACAAGGACGCTCTGCTGTGCGTGTATTCTCTCAATGAGGATCTGTACGGGATGCGAGGCTTCAAGGGGGAGGTGCACTGCCACACCTTTGAGTCCGATGGTGTGCAGGATGTGTGCCACACGGTGGGTAACTACCGCACCGCCGGTTATGATTTCTTAGCCATCACCGACCATTACATCACCATGGGTGCCGAAAAAGCAAAGCGTCTCTTTGACAAGGCGCCGGTGGATATGACCCTGTTCTTGGGAGAAGAATGCCACGTACCTACCGAGCAGATCCATGCGGTGCACATTGGTGGTCGGGAGAGTGTCAACGCCTATTTCCGCGATTATCCGGAGGCGGCACAGGCGGAGATGGAGCAGATCGAAGGAGAGCTCATCCATCTGCCGGAGAACATCAATAAGCGGGACTACGCATGGCGGGTGTGGATCGCTCGCAAGGCCCGTGAGTTTGGCGGCATTTCTGTCTTGGCGCACCCCCATTGGATCTGGTTTGATGTGTATTTTATGGCCTCGGCCATTACCCGTCAGCTATTGCTGGATGGGGTGTACGATGCACTGGATATCACCGATCAAGAAGCGGACACCACCGTAGCGCTGTGGAGCGAAATGCGAGCGCAGGGATGCACCGTGCCGGTGGTGGGCTGTACCGACTCCCACTTTACCAATGCAGACGATCCCAAGCGTCCGGCGAAGGGCGGCTATACGTTGGTATTTGCCCCCGATCGGTCGGAGGGGGAGATCCTGCGTGCCATCAGAGAGGGACGCTGTCTGGCGGTGAATGCCGTGGGAGATCCGGAACGGGTGCAGGGTCCCTATCGACTGGTGAAGTTCGCCCGTTTTCTGTTGGACTACTATTATCCCACCTATCGGCGGCTGTGCCATAATCAAGGGGTACTGATGAGTGAATATCCCATCGAGGGCGCGCCTGATGCGGAATTGGAGACCACCTTGGCGGCGCTGAATCGCCGCTCCGAGACCTTTGCCCGTTCTTTCTACGGATATTAAGGTTTTTTGTGGTTTTCTCTTGCTCTTTTCGGGCAGAGGTGCTATACTCGGCTTAGGTAATTATTGCCTGTTTTTGTTATATGGAAAACCGATATTTAGGGAGGTAATAAATATGAAACTGGGTGTGTTGACTGTGCCGCTGGGCGGCCTTTCCTTGGACGAGGCGTGCCGCTTTTTGTCGGAGCGGGGCGTGCAGATGGTGGAGATCGGCTGCGGCGGTTTCCCCGGCAAGGCTCATTGCGATGCGGCGGCTTTCTTAGAGGACGATGCCAAGTGTGCCGCGCTGTTGGAAACGGTGAAAAAATACGGCTTAGAGATCAGTGCTCTGAGCAGTCACGGCAATATGATCCACCCCGATCCCGCGGTGGCGGCGATATACGAGAAGGATTTCACCAACGCCATTCTGTTGGCGGAGAAGCTGGGTGTGCCGGTGGTCAATACCTTCTCCGGTTGTCCCGGTGGCTGCCCTGAGGACAAGACTCCCAACTGGGTTACCTGCCCTTGGCCGGATGATTTCACCCAGATTCTGGACTACCAGTGGAATCAGGTGCTGATCCCTTACTGGAAAGAGAAGGCGGCCTTTGCTCGTCAGCATGGCATCAAGATTGCTTTGGAGCTGCACCCCGGTTTCTGCGTGTACAACACCGCCACCCTGCTTCGTCTGCGTGAGGCGGCTGGTCCCGAGATTGGTGCGAATCTGGATCCCAGCCACCTGATTTGGCAGGGGATGGATCTGCGCACCTGCATCCGCGAGTTGGGTCGCGCCGGCGCCATCTTCCATTTCCACGCCAAGGATACCTATGTGGATGCCATCAACACCGCTAAGAATGGTGTGCTGGATACCGGCCATTACGGTAACGAGCTTGAGCGTTCTTGGATTTTCCGTACGGTGGGCTACGGCCACGGCGCCGATTACTGGAAGGAGATCATTTCCGAGCTCCGTCTGGTGGGCTACGATTACGCCGTGAGCATTGAGCACGAGGACAGCCTCATGTCCAGCAACGAGGGCTTGACCAAGGCCATCCGTTTCCTGAAAGATGCTCTCATCTTTGAGGAGAAGGGCGAGATGTTCTGGGCCTGATAACAAGCAATAAAAAAGACCGAGTCCAGCGACTCGGTCTTTTTTCTTACTTTTTATCGCCCAATCGTTGCCAGAAGCGGAAGGTCATGGGCCATACGCAGCCGGCAAAGGCGGTCAGCAGGAAATACCGTATTCCGTCCGCGATGTAAGGGTCGCCGATGAGATTGTGCAGGGGTGTTTTGAGCAGGGTCTTAATCAGCAAAACGGGGACGAGCCCTGCGGCGAACTTTACGATCTGCACCCACCACACGGCGTTTGTATCGAAATGGGTGTGGGCGGTGTCTACCTCATAGCTGAGCCACAGTGCCGCCATACAGGCCAGCATCTTATAGGCGTTTTTCAGTCCGCTCTCGTAGTTGTGTGGGTCAATGTCGGCGGGGAAGGGATAGACCAGCACGAACACTAAGAAGGCAACGGTCACTGCTGTCAGCGCTCCCATCAGCCACCGCATAACCGCCTTGCTCTGGGCGGCTTTGTTCATCAAGGGGTGCAGGCCGAATACCAGTGCCAGAGCCACCAGAATGGACATTCCCACATCGGCGGGGGTGTGCACCCCCAGCCACATACGGGAGAGGGGCACCAGCACACAGGCGGCGATGCAAAGGATGCGGATCAGCGGGCGACGGTTGCGGCGGGCAATACTGCCAAAAGAACCGATGGCGGATTGGGTGTGCCCGCTGGGGAAGGAGTAGCCGGTGGCCTCTTCCACGGCGCTGTCCACCACGGTGAAATTGGGGTCTCGCACCCAGGGGCGGGGAATACGGAACCATAGTTTCAGGAATTGGTTGAGCACCGTTCCGATCAGTCCTACCGTGAGGATGTAATAGCCGTCCCATTTGTTGATGCACCAGAAGAACAGAAGACCGATGAGAATGAATACCGTCTCCTCTCCCAAAAGGGTGATCAAGGAAAAGAGTGCGTCGCAAACGGGGTTGCGCAGGTCCTCCAATAAATACAGAAAGTCCATAGTGTTTGACTCCTTTTATTTTTTCTTACGGCTGTATCGACTGAACTTGTCTTTTTTACTTTTTGCGGAGGTGTTGCCACGGCGCGCCCCCACGGGTCCCTTGTTTTCCGCGGCGGGCTTGTCCGGTGCCACCAGACAGCCGGTGCCGGTACCGATGAGGTCATAGCGTCCCGCTTTTTTGAGGGCAGAGAGCACCAGACGGCGGTTTTCGGGGCGATAGTATTGCAACAGCGCCCGCTGCTCCGCTTTTTCCTGCGGGGTGCGGGGCACGTATACGGGATTGAGGGTAACAGGATCCAGACCTGTGTAGAACATACAGGTGGACAGAGTGCCGGGGGTGGGATAGAAATCCTGTACCTGCTCGGGGTGCAGACCCTCTTTTTTGAGGAATTGGGCCAGCTTGATGGCGTCGTTCACCGTACTACCGGGGTGAGAGGACATTAGATAAGGCACCAAATATTGTTTTTTGCCTTCGCTCTTTGTGAGTTCGTAAAAGCGGGAGCGGAACGCCTCGTACACCTTAAAAGAAGGTTTGCCCATATATTTGAGCACCCGATCGGACACGTGCTCCGGCGCCACTTTCAGCTGACCGCTCACGTGATGACGGATCAGTTCTTTGAAAAACCGCTCGTCCTGGTCCGCTATGAGATAATCAAAGCGAATGCCGGAGCGGATAAACACCTTTTTGACGCCGAGGATCTGCCGCAGACGGCGCAGCAGGGTGAGATAATCGTCGTGGGAGACCTTGACCGCCGGACACATCTCGGGGGCCAGGCATTTTTTGTCCTTGCAGGCGCCTCGTTTCAGTTGTCCGTCGCAGGCGGGCTGGCGGAAGTTGGCGGTGGGGCCGCCCACATCGTGAATGTATCCCTTGAAGTCGGGCATTTTCACGATCTGCTGTACCTCCGCTACCACCGAGTCGTGACTGCGGGAGGCGATCTGCCGCCCCTGATGATAGGCCAGCGCACAGAAATTGCAGGCACCGAAGCAGCCGCGGTTGTGGATGACCGAGAACTTCACCTCTTCGATGCCGGGCACACCGCCCAAGGGCTCATAGGAAGGGTGATAGTTGCGCATATAGGGTAGTCCGTACACCGCATCCATCTCTTCGGTGGAGAGGGGTGGTGACGGGGGATTCTGCACCAAAATCCGATCCCCGTGCCGCTGGATGACGGCCTTGCCCCGCACGGGATCGTGCTCCTCCTGCTGGATACGGGTGGACACGGCGTATTGCCGCTTTCCGCTGTCGGAGGGTTCTTTTACCAGTTCGTAGGAGGGACACTCGGCGCAGGCGGTGGGGACGTAATCGGCGGCGGACACCGCATAACAGGTGCCCCGTATATCGGTGAGGGCGCGAATGGATTCGCCCTCGCTCAGCCGCCGTGCGATCTCCACAATGTGCCGCTCGCCCATACCGTACATTAGCAGATCGGCCTTGGCATCCAGCAGGATGGAGGGGCGTACCGTGTCGTCCCAGTAATCGTAGTGGGCGAAGCGGCGTAGAGAGGCTTCCAGACCGCCGATGGCGATGGGCACCTCCCCAAACAGACGGCGGATGGCGCGGCTGTACACGATGGTGGCTCGATCGGGACGGAGTCCCGCTTTGCCACCGGGGGAATAGGCGTCTTGACTGCGCTTGCGTTTGGCAGCAGTGTAGTGGGCCACCATAGAGTCAATGTTGCCGCCGTTGACCAGAAAGGCCAGACGGGGTGCTCCGAAGCGGTGATAGTCCTCGTCGGTTTGAGGTTGGGGGAGGATGCACACCCGATACCCGTGGCTTTCCAGCACGCGGGAGATGATGGCGGTGCCGAAACTGGGGTGATCCACGTAGGCGTCACCGGTCACCAGCACAAAATCCGCTTGTTCCCAGCCTCGCGCTTTCATATCTTCGGCAGTAGTGGGCAAAAAAGCCATAGTTCCTCCTCCTTTCGTGTGTGTAAAAGTCAGTCTTTCTTGGGGCGATAGATAGAATAGAGATCAAACTCGCCCGGCGCCACGGAATGGGCAGGGGGGAGCAAAGGAATCTCTTTGGTTTCGGGGGCGGGGACGGTGTTTCTCTTGCGACGGCAGAAGATCAGCCAGTAGAGAGCCAATAAGAGCATCGCGCCGCCGCTTATGTAGATGCCGTACCACAAGCCAGGGGTCTCGTAGTCAAAACGAATGGTCACCTTTTTACCCACGGGGCATTTTACCGCCATGAAGCCAACGTTGGTTTTGAGGATCTCGGCGGGTTGTCCATTGACGGTGGCGGTCCAACCGCTCTCGTAGGGAACGCTGAAAAACACCAAATTATCTGCCTCCAACGCCATAGTGGCGGAGAAGCCGGTGGCATCCTTGCTGAACGAGGTGGCGGCATCGGCGGCACGCGCTAAGCAGTCGTCCAGATACTGGGCATTGGAATAGACCATTTGCTCGGTATTGAGATGGGGAAGGGTAAGAGCTACTTTGTCCTCGTCGGCATCCTCCACCACCAAGGCTTTGAGCAGCACCAACTCCCGATCAGATTTGGACAGCGCGTCGTATTCGGAGCGGGTGATGTACCCCATGTAAGTAAAGCCCATAGGCACAAAATATTCATTTTCATAGATGGCGAAGCCGTTTTGCGTATCGTAATAGGTCCAGCCGGGCATCAACGTGGTGCCGCCGGGGGCAAAGATCTGATCTTCCTTTTTGTTGTACAGCTGCACGTCCCCCTCAGGCTGGGTGTAGTCAAAGAGCCAGCGCACCGAAAGAAGCCCGCGCAGAGCGTAGTGGTCGGTGTCGGGACGGGATCCCACAGAGCGGCTTACCCCCACGGAAGGATAGAAATCCATGATGGAACCGGGGACAATGCTGTGGAAGGCCTGAATGGTGGGCATATTCCAGTACATTCCCTGATTATCCATTCCCTTGTAAGTGTCGATACGGCTGAAGGTGTCCTCGTCGGGCAATCGGAAGGCAGGGGTGTTTACCAACTTGTCCGTTACGTAATCGCTGGGATAGGAGCCGGTGACCTTGCCGAAGGTGAGATAGGCCCAACCGCCCGCCAGACACACCGCCACGCACACGGTGGAGAGAGTGGCTAAGAACGCCTGCTTATTGTGCAGGAATAGCTTCACCAGCAGCCCCGTCATCAGCAGACAGGCTGCCGCCACCGCCACGGTGATCCAGAAACGGGGGGCATCCTTCATCAGCCCCAGTGTCACCTTGCCTGTTTCTTCATCGGGCTCCCAGCTCTTGGGTACCAGACCCACGAACAGTGCCAGCGTGGCGGTGATGCCTCCGGACCAACCGATGGCGCGCCCCCACTCCACACGGGTCTCTTCTTCAAAGCAGCGCAGGGTGGCAAGGATCAGCATCAGGGTCAGCATATAGAACCAACGGGCATAATACATCTGGTTCATCAGTTGGAACAGGGCGTTGAGTCCGGGAATCAGGGTGCACAGACACAGGATGAACACCATCCGTCGCAGCCAATCGGTGTGGCGGCGGGACTGGAAATAGGCGATCACACCGGTGCAACCGAACACGGGGATCCAAGCCGACATAGAGGCCCAGTTGTTATTGGCGTCGGGGAAGAAGTTGGCGCGGGCAGGGTGACGGGGGGGGAAGAAGAAGCAGTGAAGGATATCAAAGAAGCGTTGGTCACTGGAATAGATGAGCAGACCCCATCCTTCCAATAGATTCTCGGTGCGTCCGTTCTGAATGACAGAGAAGAAGGAGGGCAGAAGCAGAACCGCCGCGCCGGCCACACCCAACAGCGCTTCCAGCCACAGACCGAAGAACCGTCGTGTGCAGTGCTCCCACTCGCGGGACAGAGCGCGGACGATCCAGTAGAGCATCACGAACAGAGCTTGTCCGATGAAGAAATAGTAGTTGGACAACGCGCTCATCAGCACTGCAAAGGCAAACAGTCCCTTTCGTCCGTCTTGCATATACCGCTCCACGCCTAAAAGCAGTAGGGGGAACCACACCAAGGCCTCGTGGAAATGATTGAAGAAGATATTATAGATGGAGAATCCGCAGAAGGCGTACAGGATACCGGCTACCATAGCCAAACGGGGTTGCAGGAATCGACGGGTGTAGGCATAGGCGGTCAGGGCGGCAAAGGCCATTTTGAGGGCCAACAGCGGCGCCATCAAATAGGGCACCCAGTGGGTGGGGAAGGGCAGGGTCAGCCAGAAGAAAGGACTGCCCAGCAGATAGAAGGAATAAGAGCCCACAAAGTTAGCACCCAGATCCGTGGTCCAGTTCCAGCCGAACTCGCCGGCGCGGACGGCGCGGTGCGCCAGTTGGTAAAAGGGGATCTGTTGGGCATTGAAATCACCGTAGTAGACAAACAGTCCCTTGTCAAACAAGACAAAGGGGACAAAGAGCAAAATACCCATTGTCAGCACTAAGAAAAAGACAATGTGTCCCTTTCCTTTCTCTCGCTGTAATGTATGCGTCATGCAAACACCTCCGCATCATAAACTCATACACAATCAGCATAGCACAATTTTGCAAAAAAGGAAAGACTTATTTTATCGGTAGACAAGGAAATGATTTTATTGTATAATTTAAATGTTTTAAACGTAATTGAAAAGAACGGAGTGACTGAAATGACACAGTGTGTACGGTATCAGCGATTGGATGAGCGGGCGGTGGAGCCCCGTTACGGCAGTGCCGCAGCGGCCGGCGCCGATTTGTACGGCCTTTTGGATGCCCCTTTGACCCTGCAATCGGGAGAAACAGCGTTGGTGCGCACCGGTCTGGCGGTGGAGATTCCCGAGGGGTTTGTGGGTTTGGTGTGCGCCCGCAGCGGCTTGGCTACCAAGCGCGGTTTGGCGCCCGCCAACAAGGTAGGAGTCATTGACGCTGACTATCGAGGCGAGGTGATGGTGGCGCTTCATAATCACAGCACTACGTCGCAAACCATCGAGCACGGGGAGCGCATCGCCCAGTTGGTGCTGGTGCCCTATTTGACGGCGGCCTATGAAGAGGCGGACAGTCTCTCCGATACCGACAGAGGCATCGGTGGCTTCGGTTCCACGGGGACGAAATAACGAAACGGGGAATGAGTGAGGGGCAACCGCATAATGATTGCAGGGTAGAGTGAATGCAGAAAACATAAGTAAATGGCTGGCTGTGCTGGCGGTCGTAGCGACGCTGTGCAATGTGCTGTCCGTGGGCTTCACTCTGCCTGTGGCGGCGGTCGTTATGCCAACTATCTTGTCTTTGATGAGGATACGGTAGGTAAGCACACCATCGAGATCACCTGCAACAGCGGCACCTTGTATCTGGGCGGTCTGTTCGTATCGTAATGTTGTTAGAAGAGCGGTATACCAAGCGGCATACCGCTCTTTTTTTATGTGAAATAAGGAGATAGAGAAATCAGTAAAAAATACTATAAATGCATTACTTTTTGAAAAGAGTAATTGTTGACTTGCTGTGTGCCCTTTGTTATAATCTAATTTAGGTATATTTTGCAAGTTGCACTTTGAGGACGGGCTGAAAGGAGAGAGTGTCTTGAACAAGAAATATCAAGCGCCTCAGATGGAAGAGTGGTTGCTTCGGGCCGACGAGGCGATCAATGCTGTTACCGAAAGTCAGTACAACGACGGCGAGTTCGGTAACGACACATGGACCTGAGTTTTCAATGGAATCCCCAATTTTAAGCAAGGAGGAACCCCTGATTATGAGAAGTAAGATGCGTAGAATGTTAGCGGTGATGACTGCTGTGGTAATGCTGATGGCAGCGTTGCCTATGGGTGGCATGGTTGTCTCGGCAGCTGCTCCTATTGTTGACGAGAATTTTGAAAGTGGAGCCGTGTATTTTAGCTCCAATTGCCCCTTGGAAGTTATCCAAGATGGCTCCAAGGTCTTGCATTGGGATGCTTCGAAAGCGGATTGGGCGAACATATATAAGGGCATAAATATTTCTGCTAATACGGATTATGTGGTTACGTTCAAGATGAAGTCCAATTTGTCAAGTGCGATCTCTATTAAGTTCGTGCAACACGATTGGGCAACCGTTGACGCGCATGAAACGGTGGTGCCCTCTTCCTCTTGGACGGAGTATTCTGTGGTGCTCCGTTCAAAAATGCAAACCAGCTTGTTGTTTATGTTCCAAACAAATGTGTATGCTGCGTCTGGTCAGCAGATTTACTTGGATGACGTGGTTTTGACCGAAAAAGTGGAGGAGCCCGAAGTTCCCAGTGGTGACAATATGATCATTAACGGTGACTTTGAGACCGGTGATCATACCGGTTGGCAGAAGCATCAGAGCACGGTAATTAGTGCTGATGCGGCTCACGGCGGTTCTTATGGCGCCAACATTAAGGGCGACGGCGGTTGGGGCGGTATGTTGGATCAGACTATTTCCGTCACTGCTAACAAAAATTATCTGGTCACTATGTGGGTGAAGGTTAATAGTAATGGTGTCAACATTCAGCTTTTGAACGGTCCCAGCGGAAACAAAGACAATCTTGGCGGTGGCTGGTTTACCGGCACCACCTGGACTTTGCTGTCTTACACGGTTAAACCAACTCAGGGCTATTTTACCATTAATTTCTGCGGTGGTGGTAACGGTGTTGCAGAAGACGTGTACGTAGACGATATTTACGTGACCGAAGCCCCGATTTGTGTCAATGGTGACTTTGAAAAAGGTGATTTCACCGGATGGACAAAGTCGCAGAGCACTGTCGTGAGCACGGCGGCGGCCTATGAGGGCAATTATGGTGCTCATCTCAAGGGTAATGGTTCTTGGGGCGGTTTGCTGGACCAGAGCATTAACGTTGAGGCTGGAAAGACCTATGAGTTATCTTTCTGGCTTAAGATTAACAAGACCGGTGTTGCCCTGAATATCAAAGACGGTGGTTCCAGTGGCACCAAGATTGCCGGTGAAAGATATTCTCAGAGCAATTTCACTTCTTGGAAGAAAGTATCCTATACTGTAACGCCTACCACCAATGTGCTTTTCCTGAACTTCTGCGGTATGGGTGGCAGCGGTAGCGCTAATTCGGCCGCTGAAGAGGATGCTTATTTGGATAACGTGAGCGTGGTTAAGCAGAAGGATCCTTCCTTTGACGGTTACATGTATAACGGTGATTTCGAGATCGGCAAACTGACTCCTTGGAATGCGCATTACAGTACCGTAGTTGATGCCGACTCTGCCTACAAGAGCAATTTTGGTGCCCACCTGATCGGTGAGGGTACTTGGGGTGGCTTGATGGATCAGACCGTTTCTGTAGAAGCCGGCAAGACTTATGTGCTTTCTTTCTGGCTCAAGATTCTTAAAATGGGTGTGAATATCCAGTTTAAGGATCAGAACAGTGGCGGCAGCGTTATCAGTGGCGGCCAGTGGTTTGATGGAGCAAAATACACAGATTGGACTTTCGTAACCTTACAGTTCACCGCTGTTAGCAATAAAGTCTTTATCAACTTCTGCGGCGCCGGCACCAGCGGCACTCCCGATGCGAACAAGGCAGAGGAAGCCTACGTGGATAATGTGTCGGTAGTCGAGCTGAGGGATCCCTCTTACGATGGTTATGTCTATGATGGTGACTTTGAGGCCGGCATCCTGATCGATTGGAAGCCTTATCAGGATACCACCCTGTCTGCGGATGCGGCTCACTCCGGCGATTATGGCGTGCACCTGATCGGTGCAGGCGGCTGGGGCTCTACCCTGACACAGGATATCAACACGATTGTGGGTCTCACCTATGAGTGGACTTTCTGGGTCAAGGCGCTGGAGACCGGTAACAATTTCAAGGTAGAGAACAGCTCCGGCGACACCCTGGGCAGTGACTATATTGATGTAGAAAAGGCCAGCGATTGGACCAAGTGGACCATTACCTTTAAGGCCACTTCGAGCACGACCAAGTTGAACATTTGCGGTAGCGGTAAGAAAGAAGATGGCGGTGCTGACGTTCCTGAGAGCTTGTATCTTGACGATGTGACCGTAGCGCCTAAGATGGAGGACATCGTTTCCGGCGGTCTGACCAGTATCAGTGAGGACGTGTCCGGATTGCAGTTCAAGTTTGATGTGATGGCAGCCGGTGTGCAGGTCAATGACAACCAGTTTATTGCCGACAGCGGTAACGTCAAGCCTTACTACGGCTACAACGGCGACTACACCTTAGTGGGTATGGGTGCTGTGGTCACCAATAAGAGTGATGTGGGCGGCTCTGTGGATACGATGGTGTTGGAGAGTGTGGACGATCTCGGCAAGGTCATCAACATCCCCGTGGTGTACCTCTATGATTACACCGATACGGCGGTGTCCTTTGCAGTGCGTATCACCGACATTCCCGCTTCCAAGTACGATGCGTTGATCTATGTCCGTGCTTACTTCGTGTTTGAGAATGCTCAGGGCGATCAGATCACTGTGTACGATTCTGAGATCTATAAGCAGAGTTACAACGGCGCAACAGCCTAAAAACAGTCTATCAAGAGAACCCGTGGGGCTTTTGTCCCGCGGGTTCTTTTTTGCGTTACATATTGCAAGAAAATCAAGAAAAAATGAAACCGGAAGTATAGTTTAATAACGAACATAATAGGACCTTGTTATTGACTTTTCGTGTGAGTTTGTTATAATAAATTCGATTATGCATAGGTATCGGTGCGCCTTGCGCCGAGGAGGAAAGGAGAGCTTGGATACGATGAAAAAAGAGTATGTTTCCCCTGTGATGGACGAGTTGCTGATCTGTGCAGACGAGTCCATCAACGCGATTTCCGACAGTCAGTATAACGATGGCGAGTTCGAGACCTGGACCTGATCCGGCAACAGCATTTCCCATTATTTAACAATAGGAGGAATCCATAATGAAAAACAAGTTTTCTCGCATTTTGGCGGTGTTGGCCGTCGTGGCGATGCTGTGCACGGTGCTGCCCTTGGGCGGCCTGACCGGCATCGTGGCCTCTGCCGCAACTAATCTAGTCACTAATGGTGACTTCGAGACTGGTACCACGAGTGGATGGGCCTGTAACAGTGGTAATGGCGGTGTTTTTAACATCGTCAATACTGATCCCGGTGCCGGTGCTTATTCTCTGTCTTTTGATGGTGATGTGCTCAGTTATGCTTGGGTCTATACTTCCATTAGAGTTGAGAAGAACACGGATTATATTTTGTCTTTTAAGGCAAAAGTAACCAATGCCAGTGTTTCTGTAAACTTCCAGACCACCAGCTGGGGTAACTCCGGCATTCCCAAGCCTACCATCAGCGGCGTAGGTAGCACGTGGACGGATGTTAGTTGCACCTTTAACTCCGGCGAAAACTCTCAGTTGTTGATGTTCTTCCAGTCCGGTTGGTCGGCGGTGGCGGGTAGTAAGATTTACTTGGACGATGTATCCGTGAGATTGGCATCTGAACCCGAACCCGAACCCGAACCCGAACCCGAACCTTCTCAGAACATTCTCACCAACGGTGACTTTGAGTTGGGCAATTGGACCGGTTGGGACCGTGACTCTTGGAACGCCTGCCGTGTGAACGAAACGGCGAAGCATACCGGCAGTTACGGCGCACAGTTGACCGGTAGTGGTTATGGCGGTCTGTTGTGGCGCACTGTTACTGTTGAACCCGGTGCTACTTATGAACTTTCTATGTGGACTATGACCACGGCTGAGTCTTCTGTGGGCGTTAACATTAAGATTAATGATGAGAAAAACGGTGGTGCTTCTCTGGGTAGCAAGTATGTGAAAGCTGCCTCTTGGACGAAGAGCACCTTTGAGTTTACCGCCCTCTCCGACAAGGTTTACTTTATGTTTTTGGACGGCGGCGGTTCCACTAACAGCACTACTTATCTGGACGATGTGACGCTCGTCAAGATCAAAAGTGCGCCTGCTTTTGACGGTTACATCTATAATGGTAACTTCGAGAGCGGCGACACCTCTGCATGGACTATTAAGGGTAGTGGCACGGCCATTAACACCGATGCTCATAGCGGCAATTATTCCTTGAAGTTGTCCCACAACGGTGCTTGGGGCGAAGCTGCTACTCAGACCGTCAATGTGGAGACCAATACCAACTATACCATCTCCTTCTGGGTCAAGCGTTTGACCGGTACCGGTGCATGGTATTTCTATGCTATTAAGGGTTCCAATCACAACCAGAATCTTGCGTCGAAGTATTATAATCAGACGTCCACCGATTGGAAACAGATTTCCTTCAGCTTTAATTCCGGCTCGGAAACCTCGGTATTCCTCAAACTTTGTCCCGAAGATGTAAACTCTACTTTCCTGATCGACGATATTGTAATGATCAAAGAGGTTGATCCTTCCTACGACGGCTATATCTATAACGGTGATTTCGAGACCGGTAAGACTGCTCCCTGGTCCACCAATTACTCCACCATCGATACGGCTGCGGCCTACGAGGGTAGATACGGTATTCACGTGAACGATACCACTCAGCATTGGGTTGGTTACTTCAATCAGTCCTTTACGGTTAAGAAAAACGCTGATTATACTTTGTCTCTCTATGTCAAGTGCTTGCGTAACGGTGTTAACATTAAGGTGTACAATAAGTACGCGGACAACTCCGAATACCAAGCAACTGCCAAATATGTTGCCAATAAGAATTGGGAAAAGGTCGATCTCACCTTCAACTCCGGTGAGTTTGAGACTCTGATTGTGAACTTTTCCAGTGGTAACTCTGCGGGTGGCGATGAGATCTATGTAGACAACATCTCCATCTCCAAGGTGGGCGGTGAAGATCCCATCCCCAACAACATTCTGACCGGCGGTCAGACCAGCATCCGCGAGAAGGTGGAGGGGAGCCAGATCACTTCCGCTTTGGGCTTCCGCTTTGACGTTAAGGCCAGCGGTGCTACCGTGGATGCCTTCAACAAGTACGTGAGCGGCAGCGCTATCGTTACTCCCTTCTCCGATGTGGAGGGCGACTACAAGCTGATCCGCGCCGGCGCGGTGATGACCAACAAGGCGGATATCGGCAAGGATGCTGACGCCTTTGTTCTGTCCAGCGTGGACGGCAAGAAGGTGCTGAATATCGAGGCTGTGTATCTGTGCGGTATTGCGGCGAACAGCTTCTCCTTCGCAGTGCGTATCATCAATATCCCCGATACCAATCTGGCGACCAACATCTACGCCCGTCCCTACTATGTGTATGAGGATGCGGACGGCAACGAGGTCACCGTTTACGGTGAGACCAAGTCCGATAACTACGAGCACGTAGCCGATCCCAAGGCCCACATCAAGGTGCTGGCCATCGGCAACAGCTTCTCTGTGGATGCGATGAACAATCATCTGTATCAGGTGCTCAAGGATGCCGGCTATCAGGATATCGTGCTGGGCAACCTGTACATCGGTGGCTGCTCTTTGGACACTCATTGGACCAACATCAACAACGATTCCGTCGCCTATAAGTACTATAAGAAGGTGGGCGATGCTAACTGGACTTCTACTGCCGATGATGCTTACAAGGTGTCCACCGCTCTGACAGAGGAAGACTGGGACATCATCACCATCCAGCAGGCCTCTCCTTACTCCGGTCAACCCGGTACTTACGGCAACCTGAACAATATTGTTTCCTATGTCAACGAGAATAAGACCAATCCCAATGCCCGTATCTACTGGCATATGACTTGGGCTTACAACAAGACTAATAGCAACAGCGGTTATGCCAACTATGGTAACGATCAGTTTAAGATGTACTCCGCCATCACCGATACGGTGAAGGATAGAGTGCTGACCAACAGCCTGATCGACGGTGTGATCCCCTCCGGTACCTCTATCCAGAATATGCGCTCCACCGATATGGATGAGTCCCTGCTGTGCAGCAGCGACGGTTACCACCTGAGCGACAACTTCGGCGATTATGTGGCCGCTCTGACTTGGTATGCTTATATCTCCGGTGAGGATGTGTCCGGCATCACCTATCAGCCCGGTGCCGTTGCCGATTATCGTGACGATATCAATGCGGCAGTTATGGGTGCTATGGAGAGTCCCTTGGCTATTACCAAGGTGGATTACGATCAGACCAAGTCCATCAAGGTGCTGTCCATCGGCCACTCCTTCTCCATCGACGTTATGGGCACCTACCTGTACGATATGCTGGAGCAGGCCGGTTACACCGACATCACCCTCGGCTATGTGTACTATCCCGGCTGCCCGCTGAAGCAGCACTGGGAGTGGATCGAGAGCCATTCTCCTGTTTCCGGCACTCAGGGCAATGGACGATTCAGCAAGAATACAAATGGTAACTGGGAAACCATTGCTACTCCTCCTTACACCATCGATGCACTGCGCAACGAGGATTGGGACTTTGTCACCTTCCAGGCTTCTCCCGACTACGTGGGCGGTCAGAATCAGGAGTACGACAACGTCACCAATATGGTCAACTGGATCAAGAGCAATGCTCTGAATGCCAACGTGGACGTTAAGTATCATATGATCTGGTCTTTTAGCCAGGATTGTGAGCTGTGGAGCAATACGTATCACCCGGGCGCAAATGGTAAGTACGATCAGTTGACGATGTACACCAACATTGTTAATGCGGCTAAGCAGCGTGTTGTGGGTCAGGCCGGCCTCACCGAGGCGGACATCATCCCCTCCGGTACTTCGGTACAGAATGGCCGTACCTCCCTCATCGGCGATAACTTCAACGAACCTGTTGTGCCCGGTACGCAGGCGGACGGTTACCACCTGAACACCAAGTACGGTGATTTCACCGGCTCTCTGACTTGGGCTTGCTATTTCAGCGGCAAGGATGCGAGCACCATCACCTCTCGCTCCTCCGGTATGACCGAGACAGAGTTTGCAGCCATCGCTGAGGCTGTTAACAACGCTTTGGCGGATTGGGACAGCGTGACCGAATCCACCTACAAGAACTAATCTAACCCTAATAAACGAGCCCACGGCGATGCCGTGGGCTCGTTTCCTATCTTCCCACAAAGAAAGAGCCGTGACATAGCGTCACGGCTCTTTCTTTGTCTGTTAGATGTTTTCTACTTTAATCAGGTTGGTGTTGCCGGATTCACCGGTGGTGACGCCGCCGGTGATGACGATGCGCTCGCCCTTTTTCAGGTTTAGATCCCGCTCCGCGATCTTTTTGGCGGTGTAGAACAGCACGTCGGTGGAGGTGAACTTCTCGCACATAGCGGGAATCACACCCCAGGACAGGGACAGTCGCCGCCAGGTGGTCTCGTCGGTGGTCAGACCGATGATATCTACCGGTGCGCGGAAACGGGAGACCATCCGCGCCGTCTTGCCCGACAGGGAGCAGGCCACGATGGCGGTGGCATCAATGTCGATGGCCATGCCGCAGGTGGCGTGGGAGATAGCGTCCACGATGTTGCGGATTTCAAACTCCGCGTTATGGAACCGCTTTTTGTAGTTGATGTTCAGTTCGGTGGTCTCGGCGATCTTGGCCATAGCCTGCACCGCCTGCACGGGGTATTTGCCCGCGGCGGTCTCACCGGACAGCATAATGGCGCTGGTGCCGTCGTACACCGCATTGGCCACGTCGGAGATCTCCGCACGGGTGGGTCGGCTGTTGTGGATCATAGACTCCAACATCTCGGTGGCGGTGATGACCCGCTTACCCAGCAGACGGCATTTAGTAATGAGCTTCTTCTGGGTGTAGGGGAGCATCTCATAGGGGATCTCCACGCCCATATCGCCACGGGCCACCATAATGCCGTCGCAGTGCTGACAGATCTCTTCGATGTTGTCCACACCCGACTGATTCTCGATCTTGGCGATGAGTTCTATATCCGTGGCGCCCAGCGTTTCTAAATAATTGTGCACATCAATGAGATCCTGCTTATTAGACACAAAGGAGCAGGCGATGAAATCCACCCCGTTCTCTACGCCGAAACGAATGTCCTCTTTGTCCTGCTCGGACAGATAGGTCTGCTTCATCACCTTGCCGAGGAAGCTCATGCTTTTGCGGTCGGATAGCTCGCCGCCGCAGGTGACGCGGCATACAATATCCGCTCCCTCGATCTTCTCCACCACGAAGGAGAGCAGGCCGTTATTGAGGAGAATAGTGTCACCCTCATTCAAGTCCTCGGTCAATTTCTTATAGCTTACCGCTACCCGATGCTCGTTACCCTCCACCTCGTCGGTGGTGAAGCAGAAGGTGTCGCCTTCTTTGAGGGTCACCTTGCCGCTTTTGAAGGTTTTGATGCGGTATTCGGGCCCCTTAGTGTCCAGCATAATGGCAACGGGTCTGTTTAACTCACTGCGCACCTTTTTCACCATCTCAATACGGCGCTTATGATCTTCGTGGGTGTTGTGAGAGAAGTTAAGACGCGCCACGTTCATACCTGCATGACACAGGGCGGTGATGATCTCCTCGGTATCGCTGGCGGGGCCGAGGGTGCAGACGATTTTGGTTTTTCTCATACGATCCTCTTCTTTAATATAATATTTGGTGCCGTCGCACCTATTTTGCACATCGCTTTGGGATTTATGCTTTATTGGGTGGGAGCATCTAAGTCCAGATAGGCTAAGATACCGTTATAAATGCCTTGGGCAAAGCCCCAGGGATCCTCGGTCATTTTTTGCACGTCCTCCCGATTGGTGATGTACCCTAATTCCACCAGAATGGCGGGCATTTGGGTGCGCCGCAGAACGTATAGGGAGGGATTGACCCGCACACCGTTATTTTTGGTGCCCATACGGTTGACGATCCCCTCCAGTACCTGCTGTGCCAACTGGGCGGCCACGGAGGGCTCGCGATAGACGTATACCTCGGTGCCGTTGGCGGCGGGATTGGTGCTGGCATTGGCGTGGATGCTGATGAAATAGTCCGCACCCCATTCGTTGGCGCCCCGCACCCGCGTCGCCAGACTGGTGGCGTTGCTGGTGCCCAGTACCTCGGTGGGGGAGTTGCGGGAGCGGCGTACTTCGAAGCGCCCATCTTGTTCCAATAGTTGCGCCAGACGAGTCCCTACGGCATAGGTGATATCCTGTTCCCGATAGCCAAAGCCCTCGGCACCGGCATTCACCCCCTGCGGATTATGTCCTTGATCAATGAAGATTTTGATAGCCATTTGAACACCCCTTTCCTGCTATACTATGCAGAAAAGAGAGGGGTTGTTACAGTTGATTGAGTAGAGTAGCCACCGATTGACGCACGCTGTTGCCGTCCTTGATGTGGATGGTGATATCCGCGTACTTTTCGTACAGCGGAACCCGCTCGTCAAACAGATCGTGGAGGGTGGAGCCGGGGGCAATGGCTACACCCCGAGCGTGCAGGTCTCCCAGACGGCGCTCCACCTCGTCAAAGGACAGGCACAGATACACGATCTTGCCCAGCGCCTTCAGGTGCGCCATAGCCTTTTCGGAATAGACCACACTGCCGCCGGTGGCAATGACCGAGTGCTGTGCCTGCACGGTGCAGACGGCGGCCTCCTCCCGACGGATGAAGCCGTCCACGCCCTCTGCGTCCAGAATGTCCCGCAGAGGGCATCCGTTCTGACGGATGATCACGTCGTCCGTATCAATAAAAGAATAGCCCAGTTCCTTGGAGAGAATGCGCCCCAAAGTGCTTTTTCCGCAGGAGGGCATACCCACTAAAATAATGTTGTCCATAGTTCAGAATCCTTTGCTTTACGATGATTGATTTTCAAAATGACGGCGAATGGCCTCTGCCGCCGGTCGGGTCATCCCTTTAACCAACAGCAGTTCCTCTACCGTGGCGTTCTGCACCCCTTTTAGGGAGCCGAATTGCCGCAACAAGGCTTGGGCGCGGGTAGGACCGATGCCTTGGATCTCGGTGAGAGTGGTGGCAAGGGAAGCCCCTTTACGGCGCTGGCGGTGGTAACGGATGGCGCTACGGTGCACCTCCTCCTGAATGGTGGACAGGAGAGTGAAGGCGGCGCGTTTGCGATGGATGGCGATCTCGCCTTGTCCCGGCGCAATGGCGCGGGTGCGATGGCGGTCGTCCTTTACCAGCCCGTAGACGGGGATGGTGGGGTCATATTGGTGGACGATGGGAGCACCCGCCGCCACGTGTTCGTTGCCGCCGTCCAGTAGGATCAGATCGGGTCGCCGTCCGAATCCCACACCTTCATCCTGATGAAGGAGATATTCTTCCATCCGACGGGTCAGCACTTCCTGCATGGCGTGATAGTCGTCCCCGCCTGTCGTTTCTTTGATGCGGAACTTGCGGTAGCCGCTGCGTAAGGGTCGTCCGTTTTCAAAGGTGACCATTGCCGCTACCGGTTCACTGCCGGCGGTGTGGGAGATATCGTAGCACTCAATATAGTGAGGGGTGGAGGGCAGATCCAGCAGCCCTCGGATTTCTTCCAACGCGGTGGTGTCCCGTCCCGTCATCCCCACCTTTTGGGCGATGCGTTCGGCGGCATTGCTCCGACACATCTCAATAAGGTGAGCCTGTTCGCCGATCTGCGGTTGCACAACATTGACACGGCGATGGGCCTTTTCACTGAGCCACTGTTCCAGCAGCACCTCGTCTTCCACCTCTCCGCCTATGGTGATTTGAGGTGGGATCCGCTCCCGCAGGGAATAATATTGCTCCAAAAAGGCACTGCGGGCGGCGGCGGGGTCCTCCTGTTCTTCCATAAGAAAGTGCTCTCGGTCGGTCAACTGCCCTGCGGTGAAACGGAACACCTCAAAGCAGGCCATCCCCGATCCTTGGGCCAGGGCGATGACGTCCTGCTCCTCGATGCGGGAGAGCACGACTTTTTGTTTTTCGCTTAATCGGCGGATGGCGCTGATGCGGTCGCGCAGTCGCGCTGCTTGCTCAAAATCCAGCGCGTCGGCGGCTTGTTCCATCCGCTGTTGCAGGGTAACTAAGGTGCGGGCACTGCCCTTGGTGAGGAACTCCACGGCCTCTTCCACGCGGCTTTGATAGGCTATGGGGTCTACTTTGCCGGTGCAAGGGGCACAGCATTGTCCGATATGGTGGTTCAGACAAGGACGTTCACCGCCCCGTTTTCCGTGGGTCAGCGACCGATTACAGGTGGCCAGACCGTAGATCTTGTTGACCTCGTCCACCGCTTGCTTGATGGCATAGGAACTCATATAGGGGCCGATGTAGGTGGCTCCGTCCTCGGCGGTCTGCTTGGCTTCGGACAGACGGGAATAAGGAGGAGGGGACACGCGAATGTAATGGTATCCTTTATCATCTTTGAGCAGGATGTTGTATTTGGGACTGTGCTGTTTGATGAGGGCGCATTCCAGCACCAGCGCCTCAAACTCACTGCCCACCACAATGTAATCAAAGGTATCCACCCGCTTGACCATTTGCCGTACCTTTTCGGTGTGGTTTTGGTCGGAGCCAAAGTATTGGCTCACACGGTTTTTCAGTTTTTTGGCTTTGCCTACGTAGATAATGTGCCCGTCGGCATCCTTCATGAGATACACACCCGGTTCCTGAGGCAGTGCGATGGCGCGGCGGCGCAGTTCGGTGAGCTTCTCGTTCATAGGTTCTGCCTCGCCTGCCAGTATTTGCGGTCCAGACTGCGATACTGGATCGCTTCGGCGATATGGGGCGTATCAATGGTGTTGCAACCGTCCAGATCGGCGATGGTGCGCGCCACCTTTAACAAGCGGTCATAGGCGCGGGCCGACAGCCCCATCCGTTCAAAGGCGCCTTTCAGTAGGGCAGAAGCCCCTTCGGTAAGGGGGCAGTATTCTTTCAGTTTACTGGTGGGAATACGGGCGTTGCTGAGAATGCCCGTCCCCTTAAACCGTTCCTGCTGACGGGCGCGGGCGGCGTTGACCCGCTCCCGAATGGAAGCAGAGGATTCCGCCTTTTGCTTGGAGGAAAGCTGGTCAAACTCCACCGGCGGCACCTCAATGTGCAGATCGATGCGATCCAGCAGGGGCCCCGACACCTTGCTCAGATAGCGCCCCACCGCCGTTTGAGAGCAGGTGCAGGAGCGGGTGGGGTGACCGTAATAGCCGCAGGGGCAGGGGTTCATTGCCGCCACCAGCATAATGGAGCAGGGATAGGAGAGGGAAGCACTGACACGGGAGATGGTCACGCCGCCGTCCTCCAAGGGTTGGCGCAAGCACTCCATAGCGGTGCGGGAAAACTCCGGCAACTCGTCCAGGAAGAGCACGCCGTTATGGGCAAGGGACACTTCACCCGGACGAGGGGTAATGCCGCCGCCGGCCAGTCCCTGAGGGGATATGTTGTGGTGAGGAGAACGGAAGGGGCGATGGGTCAGCAGACCGCCTTGTCCGTTGAGCGTACCTGCAATGGAATGGATCTTGGTGCATTCCAGCGCCTCTTCGCGGGTCATATCCGGCAGGATGGAGGGCAGGCGCTTGGCCAGCATACTTTTACCCGAGCCGGGAGGTCCGATGAGCAGAATATTGTGACTGCCTGCGGCGGCGATCTCCATGGCGCGCCGCGCTGCCTCCTGTCCCATCACGTCGGCAAAGTCCGCCTGCAATGGAGCGATCTCCGGCGCAAACGATTGGGTCTGTACAGGGGAGAGCCGCTCCATCTCTTGCAGGTGCATCAGCAGAGAGGCCACGTCGGCCACTCCGTAGACGCGGATGCCTTCCACTACGGCGGCTTCGGTGCCGTTCTCCGCGGGGACATACACCTCTTCCATCCCCGCGTCACGGGCGGCGATCACCATAGGGAGCACGCCCCGTACGGGGCGCACCGCTCCCTGCAAAGATAACTCGCCGATGAAGGCGCGCTTTTTCAGGTTGATCTTGATCTGACCGCTGGCGCAGAGCAGTGCCAACAGCAGAGGCAGATCATAGACCGAGCCTTCCTTTTTCACGTCCGCAGGCGCCAGATTTACGGTAATGCGGCTGACGGGATAGGTGAATCCCGCATTTTTCATGGCGGAGCGCACCCGATCGCGGGATTCCCGCACCGCCGCGTCCGGCAGACCCACCACGTCAAATCCGGGGAGTCCTTGGGAGATGTCCGCTTCCACCTCGACCATAAAGCCGTCGATGCCCCGCAGACCCATACTTTTCAGACCGGCAAACATAGTCACAGTCCTTTCTTATTTGCGTTTCATCACGTGAGTGATAAGTTTATACAGTTCCATCGTCACCAAAGGCACCAGAGCCAATCCCAATACGGTGCCCCATGCGGTGGCATTCATTGCCACCAAAGAGAACACCGTGCGGCCGGCAGAAGTCAACAGCACCGCCAGCAACAGCAGCAGAGAGGCGAAAAAGGCGCCGATCATATACCGATTAGTGTGCAGTCCCACCTTAAACAGAGAGTGGGTGGAGCGGAGATTCATAGCGTGGAGCAGCTGTCCCAGCGCCAATACGGCGAAGGCCATAGTGCCGCCCAGCGCGGTATCCTTCCATACGATGGCGCCGATATAATAGGCGATCAGGGTCATGACGGCAAACATACCGCCCTGCCATACGGCGCCGATGCCCACACCATCCGCGAACAGACTGTCCTCCCGACGACGGGGGGCACGGTGCATAATGTCCGCCTCCGGTGCTTCCATCCCCAGCGCCAGAGCGGGCAGACTGTCGGTGACCAGATTGATCCACAGCAGCTGGATGGGGAGCAGGGGGCTGCGGCGGAAAAGGAGCATTGCCACGAACACGGTGAGGATCTCGCCCAGATTGCAGGAGAGCAAGAAACCGATGGCTTTACGGATGTTGTCGTAGATGCCCCGTCCCTCGCGGGCGGCATCCACGATGGTGGCAAAGTTGTCGTCGGTGAGGGTCATATCCGCCGCGCTCTTGGCCACGTCGGTGCCGGTGATACCCATAGCGCAGCCGATGTCTGCCGCTTTGAGGGCAGGGGCGTCGTTGACACCGTCACCGGTCATCGCCACCACGTCGCCCCGTTTCTGCCAGGCTTTGACGATGCGGATCTTGTCGGCGGGGGTGACACGGGCGTACACCCGATAGGAGGTGATGTTGGCCTCTAATTCTTGGTCGGACAGCGCCGCTAACTCCTGGCCGGTGAGGGCGGTCTCTTCCTCGTGCAGGATGCCCAGTTCACGGGCAATGGCGGAGGCGGTCACCACGTTGTCACCGGTGATCATCACGGTGCGGATGCCCGCGGTATCGCAGTCTCGGATAGCGGCCTTTACCTCCTGACGGGGAGGATCGATCATACCGATCAGGCCGGCAAGGGTCAGGTCACATTCCAGCATCTCCGGCGTATATACCGCCGGTGCGGTATCCAGAAGCTTATAGGCTACCGCCAAGACGCGGAGGGCATCACCGGCCATGGCCGTGTTGGCTTGTTCGGCTTCTTCCATGTCGCCTTTCACGCACAGGGGGAGTACCCGTTCGGGGGCTCCTTTCACAATGACGATGATCTGCTCCCCCGCCACGTGGACGCTGGACATACATTTGCGCTCCGAATCAAAGGGCAATTCTCCGATGCGGGGCATATCCTCCAGCAGTTCGGACTTGTCAAAGCCAATCTTACGCAGATGGGCCAATATAGCGGTCTCGGTGGGGTCGCCCACCAGCTTTTCCTGCCCGTTTTCCACGGCGATGTCCGCGTCGGTGCACAGGGATGCCAGACGGATGAGCTGTTCCAGACCCGCCACGGGCTTCGTGCTGTCCAGATCCACGATCTGATGCCGCACAAAAGTGCGGCGCAGGGTCATACGATTCTGGGTCAGGGTGCCGGTCTTATCCGAGCAGATGACCGAGGCACTGCCCAGGGTCTCCACGGCGGGCAGACGGCGGATGATGGCGTTGTGCTTGACCATCCGTTGCACGCCCAAAGCCAGCACCACCGTCACAATGGCGGGCATCCCTTCGGGAATAGCCGCCACCGCCAAGGATACGGAGGTCATAAACATATCCATCAGGTTCAGGCGGAAGCACAGCCCCACAATGAAGATGACCACACAGATGGCTAGCGCTAAGAAACCCAACAGTTTCCCCAAACCGGTCATTTTCTGTTGCAGGGGGGTCTCGTTTTCTTTCTCTCCGTCCAGCAGAGAGGCGATGTGCCCCATCTCGGAGCGCATACCGGTGGCTACCACCACCGCCACCGCCCGACCGGCGGTGATGCCGCAACTGGCATACAGCATATTGGTGCGGTCTGCCAAGGGGGTAATGTCGTCGAATATGGCTTCGGCACTTTTCTCGGTGGGGAGGGATTCCCCCGTGAGAGCGGACTCGTTACTGCGCAGGCTGTAAGCCTCCAACAGACGGCAGTCCGCCGGCACCAGATCGCCGGCTTCCAATTCCACAATGTCCCCGGGCACCAATTGGTGGGCCGGTAGGGTGGTGAGCTTGCCGTCCCGTCGCACCCGTGCCATGGGAGCGGACAGATTTTTCAGCGCCGCCAGCGCTGCCTCCGCCTTGTTCTCCTGCATCACACCCAACAGGGCGTTGAGGATCACGATAGCCACAATGACGATGGGTTCAATCCAGTCCACAGGACGATTGTGGAAGAACTTTTCATAAATATTGATGACGAGAGATACCGCCGCCGCAGATAACAGAATGAGCACCATGGTGTCCTTCATTTGCCGCAGGAAACGCTGGAAAAAGGACAGGGGCTTTTTCTCCTGCAATCGGTTTTCCCCGTATTCTTTCAGCCGCTTCTCGGCAACGGAGGAGGACAGACCCACGGCAGGGTCCGTGTTCAGTTCTTCCAACACCGCCGAGGCGGGATTGCTGTGCCAGATCATATCGGAAACTCCTTTCGCTTGGTGCGATGAAAGCAAAAACTATAATCTCCATTAGTATAACATATTTGCATTGAAAATCCAATATGTCGGATGGTATTTTTTACAAGACTTTGTGATTTTCTTTTTGTCTGCATATTGCCTAAAATCAAGGGGCGGATGATTGTGAAAATTTTATCGCTTTTTAGTGGTTTTCTCTTGCAAAATATAAAAGTTTTGCTTATAATAGTATCCGTACGAATGTGCGCCTATGGGCGCGTACAGTAAAAACCGAAAGGAGTACCAATATGAACTATACTCATGAAGTTGAGCAGATGTGTGTCGTGGCGAAGGGTCCTCACCACGGTCCCGCCCCGATCCCGGAAGAGGGTCTGTGGGTAAAAGCCAAGGAGATTTCCGACATCTCCGGTCTGACCCATGGTGTGGGCTGGTGCGCTCCCCAGCAGGGCGCCTGCAAGCTGACTCTGAACATCAAGAAGGGCATCGTTGAGGAGGCTTTGGTGGAGACGCTGGGCTGCTCCGGTATGACCCACTCCGCCGCTATGGCTGCTGAGATCCTGCCCGGCAAGACCATTTTGGAGTGCCTGAACA
Source organism: Acutalibacteraceae bacterium (assembly GCA_045659145.1). Lineage (GTDB taxonomy): Bacteria > Bacillota > Clostridia > Oscillospirales > Acutalibacteraceae > UBA5905. Next base: position 44,342 of record JAZOWI010000006.1, read on the forward strand.
CCGACCTGGTGTGCGACGCCATCAACACCGCTATGCGTGAATTGTTCCTGCAGATCGTCTATGGTCGCAGCCAGTCCGCCTTCTCCGAGGACGGTCTGTCCATCGGTGCTGGTTTGGAGGACTTGGGTAAGGGT
>JAZOWI010000007.1:0-7530 GCA_045659145.1 Acutalibacteraceae bacterium
GGCGGCGGAACTGGGTGCCACCCATCTGTCCGCCTACCTGCTCAAATTGGAGGCAGGCACCCCCTACGGACATTGTCCGCCGCCCCTGCCCGATGAGGACGACACGGCGGATATTTACTTGGCTGCCATGGAGCGGGCGGAGGCGCTGGGGTATCGGCAGTACGAGATCTCCAACGCCGCCAAGGAGGGCTGTGAGAGCCGCCATAATCTCAAATATTGGGACAGCTTGCCTTATCTGGGGTTGGGTCCTGCCGCCTCCTCCTGTTTGGGGGGACACCGCTTTACCTATCCGCGAGATACCGCGCATTTTCTGGGCGGGGGAGAGCCTGTCGAGGATCCCGTGGGCACCATCTCTGTGGGCGGCGCCGAGGAATACGCCCTGCTGCGCCTGCGGCTGATCGAGGGGCTTCGCGAGGATGGGTTTGCCGCCCGCTTCGGAACGAGCATCCCGGCCGAATGGCGTCGCCGCGCTGAGGAATTGCCTGCGTCGCTGGTGCGGTGTGATGAGCAGGGCGTTCACCTGACGCGAGAGGGCTTTCTGCTGTCCAACACCCTGATTTCACAGATTATCGGATGATTTTTCACTTTCTGTTCACATTCCGCCGTAAAAATATGGTACACTGAATGTAAACGCTAAGCAAAGGAGGGAGCAACAATGACCGACATTAGGATTATGGTCGTGGATGACGACAGCAACATCGGTGAGCTACTGCGTCTGTATTTGGAGAAGGAAGGCTTCACCGCCATCGTGAAGACCGACGGGGAGCAGGCGCTGGCCGCCTTTGACAGCGACAAGCCGGATCTGATCCTGCTGGACGTGATGATGCCCCGTATGGACGGCTGGCAGGTGTGTCGCGAGCTACGCAAGCGCTCCTCGGTGCCCATCATTATGATCACCGCCAAGGGCGAGGTGTTCGATCGGGTGCTGGGTCTGGAACTGGGCGCCGACGACTATGTGGTCAAGCCCTTCGAGACCAAGGAGGTCATTGCCCGTATCCGCGCGGTGCTGCGCCGCTGCGGGGTCAGCGACCAAAAGCGGGAGCGGGCGGTGGAATACGACAACCTCTACATTAATATGGAGAATTATGAGTTGCGGGTGGGGGGCAAGACCATCGACACCCCGCCCAAGGAGATGGAGCTCATTTATCACTTGGCCAGCAACCCCAATCGGGTCTACACCCGCGACCAGCTCTTGGACGAGGTGTGGGGCTTTGAGTATTTTGGGGATAGCCGCACGGTGGACGTACACGTCAAACGCCTGCGGGAGAAGCTGGACGGGGTATCCGATCAGTGGAATCTCAAAACCGTGTGGGGCGTGGGCTATAAGTTCGAAGTACGCAACGACTGAGGTGGAAGCGGATGTTTAAGAGTGTATTTTCCAAATACCTGTCGGTCATCTCACTGGTGATCGTGGTGGGTTTCTTGGCCATGACCCTGTTGCAGGTGGTGTTCACCACCTCGGCGCTGGCTCAGGAGAAGAAGGAACTGCTCACCGAGAATGCGGAGAATATTGCCCAGCAGACGGCGCTGGCGGCCACCGCCGGGCCCACCCTCGACAATCGGCTGGTGTGTCACCTTAATGAGGAGCGGCTCTCTCCCGTGCTCAATCTGGTGTCCGGCGCCATTGACGCCGCCTTTCTGGTGGTGAACGGGGAAGGACGGGTGCTGGTCACCTCGGGGGACGCGCCGATCGGGGCGGGGACTCAGGAGCGGCTGGCGTCCCTGCTCCCCATTGAGGAGCCTTACTATGAGGTGGGCACCCTGAACGGACTGTACGAGTCCCGCCAATATACCGTGGCGGTGCCGGTGACGGTGAACAATCACACGGTCATCGGCTACGTGTTTGCCTCGGCACCGGCGGATATTCTGGCCCAGACCTTACAGGCCAACCTGCGCATCTATGGGATGTCGGTGTTGGGCGCTCTGGTGCTGAGCTTTCTCTTCGTGTGGGTGATGACCGCGCGGTTCGTCCGTCCCCTGCGGCAGATGGCCGCCGCCACCCGCCGCTTTGCCAGCGGGGATTTCAGCGCCCGTGTGACGGTGCGCGGCAACGACGAGGTGGCTGAGTTGGCCGAGTCCCTTAATCAGATGGCGGTGTCCCTCTCCTCGGTGGAGATGATGCGCCGCAGCTTTATCGCCAATGTGTCCCACGAGCTGAAAACCCCCATGACCACCATTGCGGGGTTTGTGGACGGGATGCTGGACGGCACCGTGCCCAAGGAGAAGCAGAGCCACTATATGCGCATCGTGTCCGACGAGGTCAAGCGTCTGTCCCGTCTGGTGCGTTCCATGCTGGATCTGTCCCGCATCGACAGCGGGGAGCTGTCGCTCAACACCGCCCGCGTGGATCTCACCGAGGTGGTGTGCAATACCCTTATCTCCTCCGAACAGCGCATCGAGCAGAAGCGGTTGACCGTCACGGGCTTGGAGGATTGTCCCCGTATTGAGGTGGAGGGGGATCGGGATCTGTTGGGGCAGGTGGTATACAACCTGCTGGACAACGCCATCAAGTTCACCGATGAGGGCGGACAGATCGACATCCGCCTGCATCGGGTAGGGGAGCGGGTCTACACCGTCATGCGCAATACCGGCGAGGGCATCCCCGCCGAGGAGATGCCTCGCATCTTCGAGCGGTTCTACAAGAGCGATCGTTCCCGCGGACTGGATAAGAACGGCGTGGGACTGGGTCTGTATATCGTGCAGACGGTGGTGCGCCTCCACGGGGGCGAGGTGTCCGTCCGCTCGGTGGAGGGCGAGTTTACCGAGTTCGGCTTCTGGCTGCCGGCGCCCACTGTCAATAATTAGTTGGTAAAATGTTCATTTTCTATTCAAGAAGTTTTCCCCGTGTCGGGGTATAATAGGGACAGCAAACAGAAAGGTTGTGGATCTATGTCCGAGTTCTGGGATTTTGAAAATAAAAACGAGGAGACCGCTTCGCCTGCCACGGAGCAGCCTGCCCCCGCGCAGGAGCCGCAGACCGCCGCCCCCACCGAGGAAGCGGCGGCCCCTGCCGAGCAGACGGCAGCCCCTGCCGAGCAACCCGCGGCGCCCGCCCAGCCCCCTTACAACGGCTGGAGTCCCGACGGTGGCTATCGCTATGTGCCGCCCCGTCCTGCGCAGCCGGCTCAGCCTCCTTACGGCAACTATAATCAGCAGCCGCCCCGTTATCAGTCGCCGGCGGGCGGCGGGTATCCCTATACTCCGCCCACGCCCCCTGCGCCCCAGCCGAACAACTATTATTCTGCACCCCAGAATCAGCCCGAGCCGCCCCGTAAGCGGCGGGGTTGGGTGGCGGTGCTGGCGGTGTTGGGTTCGCTGGCTATCGTGGCTACGGTGGTGGTAGGCGCCTATGCGGTGTCCACTCAGTTTACCCCCGATATGCCCCCCGTGGACGATGACGTGCCTTCCGTCTCTGACGACGTGTCGGTGAATGAGAACGCTCCCAAGCTGGAGATCGATACCTGGGATACCGACGACGGGGGACTGAGCACCGAGGAGATCGTCAATCGCAACTACGATTCCACGGTGGTGCTCACCGCCTATGCCCGCACCAGCAATTTCTATTTTGGTGAGAGTAATCTCACCGAGGCAGGCGGCTCCACAGGCATCGTGATGACCGCCGACGGCTATATCATCACCAACCGTCACTGTGTGGTGGACGAGCAGACAGGCAAGAACTTCGATCGGGTGGACGTGACCGCCTACGACGGCACCGTGTATGAGAATGCCACCATCGTGGGCACCGACGAGGCCACCGATCTGGCGGTCATCAAGGTGGAGGCCACCGGCCTGACCCCTGCCCAGTTCGGCGACAGCGACGAGCTGGCGGTGGGCACTCGCGTGGTGGCGCTGGGCAATGCGGCAGGTCTTTCCTGGACCGCGACGCAGGGGATACTGTCCGCCAAGGCGCGGGACGTGTACGACGACACCGGCTATGCCATCAAGTGCTTGCAGGTGGATCTGGCTATCAACTACGGCAATTCCGGCGGCCCTCTGCTGAACAAGCAGGGTCTGGTGGTGGGCATCAACTCCGCCAAGATCGCCGCCTCCGGCTATGAGGGACTGGGCTTCTCCATTCCCATCAACGAGGCCAAGGTGATCATTGATTCCTTGATCAAGTACGGCTATGTGAAGGGTCGCGTGGCACTGGGCATTACGGGTCAGACCATTGATTCCGGCAACTACAAGGGCTTTATGATCGCCACCATCGAAAAGGGTTCTTGTTTGGAAGGCACCGCCGCGCAGGTCTATGACCTGATCGTGGGGGTGGATGACGTCACCGTCACCGACTACGGCACCCTGCGGGCGGAGCTGGCACGGCATCAGGTGGGGGACGAGATCACCCTCAAGCTGCTCCGTTCGGATCAGCGCACCGGTCGGGTGTCTTCCCTGACCGTCAAGGCGGTGCTCAAAGAGCAGACGGCACAGAAATAACAGCGATGAAGCCCCCGATTCATTCGGGGGCTTGTTCCCGTTTATCAAGGAGAGAGAGGAGGGGAATCCGATGGAATTGTACGACTGGGAAAAGGAAGAACAGCGGGCCCGTATGCGTCGTAAGCGCCGTCGTATGCGGCTGTTGCGGCAACGGCTCATTGAGAGCGCGGTGCTGATCGTTCTGGTGACCTGTGTGGTGCTGCTCATCCGCGGATGCCGCCCTTCTCCGCGTCCCGACGACACCTCTCGGCCACCTGTGACCGATCTCACGCCGCCGGTGGATGCGGAGCCTGTCTTCCTTTATCCTACGGCGGATGCGGACACGGTGGGCTTTGACAGCGAGATCGACGCCCCCTATGCGGTGCTGGTGGATGTGACCGCCAACCGCATCGTGGCACAGCGGGGCGCCGAGGAGAAGCTCTATCCTGCCTCGGTGACTAAGGTGCTGACCCTGCTCACGGCGGTGGAGCACATCGAGGATTTCAACGACACCTACGAGATGTCCTTTACCTTTTTGGACGAGCTGTATTGGCAGGGCGCCACGGTGGCAGGCTTTTCTTCGGGGGAGCGGGTCACCCTGATGGATATGCTGTACGGATGCATCCTGCCCTCGGGGGCGGATGCCACCATCGGACTGGCCAATTACGTGGCAGGGTCTGAGGAGGCCTTTGCAGTGCTGATGAACCGCAAGGCGGAGCAGCTGGGACTGAAAAACACCCATTTTGTCAATTCCAGCGGCCTCCACGACGCGAATCACTATACCACCGCCCTGGATATGGCGGTGGTGATGGCGGCGGCCATGCAGAACGACCTGTGTCGGCAGGTGCTGTCCACCTACCAGTATACCACCGCCTCCACCCCTCAGCATCCCGAGGGACTGTTGCTCACCAGCACTATGTTCAGCCGTATGTACGGCACCGAGCCGGAGGGAGCCACCATCATCGCCGGCAAGACGGGCTTCACTGATCAGGCGGGGAATACCATGGTCAGCTACGCGGTGGGAGAGGATGGGCACGATTATATTTTCGTGTCTATGCACAACTCCAATAAGTGGAAATCCGTCTACGACGCCTTCCATGCCTACACCGTCCATTGCAGCGCCCCTGCACGGGAAGAGAGTGAATAAAAGCCGTTTACACCTCGGTGTAAACGGCTTTTCTTATGCGGCACGGCGTAGCCGTGACGGGTCTGTTACAATATATTCTCCCATATAGGGTCGTCGATGGTGCGCAGATAGGTGAGCTGTTCCCGCAGACGCGCCAGTTCCATCCCCAGCTCCTCCTCGCCGCCTTGGCGGAGCAGGGCAGGGAGCAGGGCGGCGGTTTCCTGACTCTGGGCCAGATCGTTGTGGGCCACATAGCAGTCCAGCACCGCGCTGATGCGATGATAGTCACGGATAAACGCCTCTGCCAGACGGGCGGCGGTGTCTTTGTCTCCTTCGGCCCAATGGGTCTCGATGGTGTCCAGGGCGTCCAGCAGGTCCCCCATACGGCGGTAAAGATAGGTGCGGGAACCCGCGCACAGCCCCACCACCAGTAAGAGGAGGGTCAGGGCGATCCATAGGCGCTTCACGGGGCACCTCCCTTGACCTGTTTGTGGGTGAGCAGATAGTGCTGTCCCGTGGCGGTGGCGGTGAGCAGAAAGACGTCCTGCCGTTCACAGCGGTGCTGACGGAGCAGGCGGTCCACCGCCTCCTCGGAGAGTCCGCACACCGCCATGCCCCACTGACAAAGGGTGCCGTCGCTGATGATCGGCAAGGGCATTCCTTGCGGCGGTACTTCGGCGCCCACGTCCTTGGCGGTGGCGGGCTGATAGGCGGGATAGCAGTAGGCAGTGATGTGGCCGTTGGTCTCCACCAGTGCGGTCTGCACCTGCCCCAGTTCAAAGATGTTTTGCTGACGGAGAGCCTCGACGAGGTCATCCACCGTGAGCCGCAGGCGGCGCATGGCGGCGGCGTCGGGCTGACCGTCCCGTATGACGAGGATGGGGGAGCCGGAGATCCATCCCGTGAGCCGCGGCCATTTCATCATGGCGCCGGACAGGAGGATCTCCAACGCCACCAGCACCAATATGGGCAGGATGCCGTTGAGCAGGGGCAGTCCGTTCTCCTGCATAGGCACCGCCGCCAGATCCGACAGCAGTAGGGTCACCACCAGCTCGGAGGGTTGCAGTTCCCCCAGTTGCCGTTTGCCCATCAGCCGCACTGCCCCCATCAGCAGGAGATAGAGGATCACGGTGCGCACCACCGACACGGTCACGGTTAGCCCTCCTTTTTGTAAGTATCGGATGTAGGTTCCCCGAAAACAGGGGAGATATGCGGTCGCGAGGGGGCGGCGAACAAAGAAATTAAAAATCTTTTCACTTTTTTTGCAATTCCCCTTGACAAGATAAGCAAAAGTGAGTATAATCTAGTGCGTTGCCAATGGGCGACATATGCGCTCGTAGCTCAGCTGGATAGAGTGCTTGACTACGAATCAAGAGGTCAGGGGTTCGAGTCCCTTCGGGCGCGCCAAAAAAGAAGTAACTTTTGTCTACCAAAAGTTACTTCTTTTTTTATACAAGCCGCAGGCTTGGCATATCATCGCCGCACAAAGTGCGGTGCATATCATCAGCCCCTTTGGGGCTGTATCTCATCACGCGTCAGCGTGCATTTCCTTGCGGCTTGATGAGATACAACACTGCGTGTTGATGATATGCAATTCCTGCGGAATAGATGATATACAAGGCTTCGCCTTGATTTGTTTGCTGAAAAATGATATAATCTGATAAACAAGAATTTGATAAACAGTTCCTATCGTTTGAATCTGAGCAAAGGAGTTTTGGTACTATATGTGGAATGAAATAAAAAATGAAATTGATATTGAAAATTTGATGAAAGAATATAGCGGCTTTCACGATAGCTGTATAGTTTCAATAAACTATCATAGCGGAGCGTTTGTTAACGACAAGGGTGCTATGGCAAATGGCGGATTGCTTGAGCATAGCATTGAAATGATATTACATAGTCAGTGTAACAAACCTATTGAACTGCGTTTTACAGGAGTAAGAAAATGTAATATTGTTGGCTGGCAGGATAATTATTTCTGCGACATTTTT
>JAZOWI010000008.1:0-5642 GCA_045659145.1 Acutalibacteraceae bacterium
TGGGCGGGGGAATCGCTGTCGGGGCGGGTGGCGCCGATGCGGTAGGGGTTGATCCAGGCGTGCAGTTGCAGACCGCGGCGATGCGCCGCCTGCACCGCGTATGCCAGCGGGTCGAATCCTTCCTGCAACAGAGGTGCCGCATCCGATGAGGGGGCATACACACGGGAATTATAACGGGCGTCGTTGTGGGAGCGCACGTGGAAAAACACGGTGTTGAGCCCGTACTCCACACAGGTGTCCATCGCCTCGTCCAGTGCCGCCGCTGCTTGGATAGGATTCTTGTTAGAGAGGAGGGTGTTAAGGTCCGTAAAGGACATCCACACCCCTCCCATCGGTTCGGTGACAACAGAGGGAGGTTCCTGTGTGGACGGTGTGGGGGCGGGTGCCGCAGAGCAACCGGACAGCATCCCTGTCCACCATATCCAAAGGGCAAATATTGTGGCTAAGCGCCCTTTTTGACACAAAACACCACTATACCTTCTTATTTTACATAAAAATCGCGAAAAGGTCAAGAGGGGGAACCGCATTACTAACATTTTACAGCACCTCTTTTCTTTTTTGAGAACCTATGCTATGATAACGGCAGATAGGAGCTGACGATTATGACAATTTCCGTACAGTGGGCGGCAGCTTGGCTGATTGCCGTGAGTCTGATGGCGCTTGTGGTGACGATAGCCGATAAGCGGCGGGCAAAGCGGGGAGGTTTTCGGATACCCGAGCGCACCCTTTGGTTCGTGGCGATTTTGGGAGGCAGTGCCGCGATGTATCTGACTATGCGCGCCATACGGCACAAGACTCTGCATCGGCGCTTTATGTGGGGGTTGCCCCTTTTATTGGTGGCACAAATAGGGGTGTTCCTCTTCTTTTTTAGCCAAAATTGGATAATTTTTGAATAAAAATCGCAATAGCACTTGACAATTTTTGCCATAAGTTGTAAAATGTGAGTAAATTGCACAAATTGGAGTGAAGGTGTTTGAGGGCGACGGAAGAGGAAAAACAGCAGTGGGAACTGACCGCAGGGTTCTGCGAAACACCCGGAGCGGAAGGGACTTCCGTATACGGGGTGTTGTGTCGCTGCGGTGGTACTGTATGTTGGATATGGTCGGACGTGGATGCTGACAGAGAGCGGGTCCTTCGGTTGGTGGATCGTCTGAATCGGGCACAGCCCGAGCCTTGTCATTACGAGGATATAGTGCTGGATTTTATTGAGGAAGAGGCCGCTAAGGTCTGATGCAAAAAAATCTTGCTTTTACCGCACGGATGTGTTACAATATATGGTATTAAAGGGAAGGTAATACCATCCTTAACCACTATCTTTGCCGATGAACTGTCGGAAAGGGAGGCCGTATATATGAAATGTCCTTTTTGCGGATACAATGACAGCCGCGTGATCGATTCCCGTCCCACTGATGAGGATAGTCGCATCCGCCGTCGTCGCGAGTGTATACAGTGCGGCAAACGGTTTACCACTTATGAGATCGTGGAGAATCTGCCCATTGTGGTGGTAAAGAAGGACAAGTCCCGTGAGCCCTTCGATCGCAACAAGGTGCTGGGAGGTCTCTTGCGCGCTTGTGAGAAGCGGCCGGTGTCGCTGGATCGTCTGGAACGGGCGGTGGATGAGATCGAGGCACAGATCCAGAACTCTTTGGAGCGTGAGGTCTCCACCCACAAGATCGGTGAGTACGTGATGGATCAGCTTATGGGCATTGATGACGTGGCCTATATCCGTTTCGCGTCGGTGTACCGTCAATTCAAGGACATTCAGTCCTTCCACGATGCTATCCGCAAATTGATGGACGAAGAGAGTAACGTTTGACCGAACGGCCGTTTTACCGTGCGTAAAACGGCCGTTCTTTTCAGCTGTGGAGGTGAGCAGATGGCTCGTTTGGCCGTGCAACAACTGGACAAGTATTTCGGAGAGCGGGCTCTGTTCACCGGACTGTCCTTTGAAGTAGGAGAACGGGATAAGATCGGTCTCGTGGGTGACAACGGGTGTGGTAAGACCACCCTGTTGCGCATCCTGACCGGCGAGGAAACGTCGGACGGCGGTCAGGTGGTGAAGTATCGGGACACCTGCATCGGCTATATGGAACAGCACACCTGCCGTCAGGCGGAGCGCACCCTCTGGGATGAGGTGGAGAGTGTGTTTGCGCCGGTGATGGCGGTAGAGCAGGAGCTGGCCCAGGTCAATGCCGCTTTGACAGCGGGAGACAGTTCTCCCACTCTCTTGGACCGTCAGCATCGCCTGCGGGAGCTGTTCGAGAATATGGGTGGACTGTACTATAAGAGTCGGGTCCGCGCCACTTTACTGGGTCTGGGCTTTCCCGAGAGTGCTTTTGCCACGCCGGTGGGGGTGCTGTCCGGCGGTCAACGGAGCAAGGCGGCGATGGGTCGTCTGCTGTTGGCGCAGACCAATCTGCTGTTACTGGACGAGCCCACCAATCATTTGGATATCCCTTCGGTGGAGTGGCTGGAAACCTATTTGCAGGAGTATACGGGTGCAGTGATCGTCATTTCCCACGACCGCTATTTCCTGGACAAGGTCACCAACCGCACCATGGAACTGAAAAACGGGCGGTTGTATATCACCGCCGGTAATTATACCCGTCATAAAGAACTGCGGGAGAAGGATCGGGAAACCGAACTGAAACATTACAAAACAGCGATGCAGGAGATCCGCCATATTGAGGAGAATATCACCCTGCTCAAACAGTGGAATCGGGAGAAGAGCATCCGTCAGGCGGAGAGCCGTCAGAAGCGAGTGGATCGGTTGCGGGAAGAACTGGTGGAGCCGGAGCGGGACAACGACACGGTGCATTTCCGCTTTGAGGCGAGTCAGGTCAGCGGCAACGAGGTGCTGGTGGGGGACAATCTGTCCAAAGCCTTTGACCGCCCCTTGTTCCGCAATGTAAAACTGGATCTGCGCCGCGGCGAGCGGTTGTTTATGTTAGGCCCCAACGGATGCGGCAAAACCACATTACTTAAAATCCTTTCGGGACGAATGGAGCCGGACAGCGGGTTTGTGCGTCCCGGCGCCAAGGTGACTATGGGCTACTACGATCAGGTACAGCAGGGACTGGACGGCAAGAAGACTGCCCTGCAAGAACTGTGGGACGCTTATCCCCATAAGACCGAGACTGAATTGCGGTGCGCTATGGCGGCCTTTTTGTTCCGCGGTGACGATGTGTTCAAGAGCATCGGCGTGATGAGCGGCGGCGAGCGGGCGCGGCTGCTTTTGCTCAAACTAATGCTGGCGGGGAATAACCTGCTATTGTTGGACGAGCCCACCAACCATTTGGATATCGCCTCCTGCGAGGCGTTGGAGGAGGCGTTGGAGCATTACGACGGCACCATTCTGGCGGTGTCCCACGACCGCTACTTCATCAATCGGATGGCGGGTCGGGTGGCGCATCTATCCTTGGACGGACTGCATACCGTAGGCACGGATTACGATGCCTATGCCACCGCTTTGCTGGCGGTGACAGCGCCGCCCGTGCAGGAGAAAAAACCGGAGCGGGTCAACGACTACAAATTGCGCAAGGAGCGGGAGAGCACCATCCGTCGCCTGAAAACGGCGGTGCGCCGCGCCGAGGAGACCATCGCCTGCTTGGAGCAGGAGATCGAGGAACTCAACCGTCGGTTGGAGAGCCCCGAGGCGGCGGCGGATTATGCGCAGTTAACACAACTGACCGATCTGCTGGGAGAGAAGAATGAGTGCCTCGCGCAGCAGATGGAACAGTGGGAAACGGCGCAAATCGAACTGGAAACATTGACCGATGAAAATGAAGGTTGACAAACCTTTTACAGAGGTATATACTGAATAAAAAGAAAAACCGATGACCGAGAATAGTATCCGTTGAAGCACGGTGCAAAGAGAGCCGCAGGCGGTGGGATTGCGGTGACAGTGCCGACGGGGAATGGACTCGGGAGGGCAAACCGAACACAGAGATTGTCAGTAGGAGCGACGGGTTCCGCCCGTTACAGACGGAGGGCGCATAGCAGTGCGTCACAGAGAGCATCCCACAGGGATGAATTTGGGTGGTATCGCAGGAGAAAACTCTTGTCCCATAAAACGGGACAGGAGTTTCTTTTTTACAAGAGAGGATGAGGATACAATGGGTATGCCCCGATGGCGTGGATATGAACAGCGTATCCCGACTGCCAATAATTAATATATAAGGATTAAAATATAGGAGGACTTTGTTATGATTCTCAATGGTGTTGATTTTGAAACTTATTTCCGTAATTATCCCGATGAAAACGGCTATTTCGGTCGCTACGGCGGAGTATTCGTAAGTGAAGAGTTGAAAGAGGCTATGAAAGAGATCAGCGATGCTTACTTTACTATCGCTCAATCTCGCAAGTTTATTGCGGAGTTACGCCGCATCCGCAAGGAGTTCCAGGGTCGCCCCACCCCGGTGTCCCATCTGGAGCGTTTGTCTAATAAGCTGGGCAACGTGCAGCTGTATGTTAAGCGCGAGGATCTGAACCACACCGGTGCTCATAAGCTCAATCACTGCATGGGCGAGGTGCTACTGGCTAAGTATATGGGTAAGAACAAGGTGATTGCCGAGACCGGTGCCGGTCAGCACGGTGTGGCGATGGCCACCGCCGCCGCTTATTTCGGCATGAAGTGCGATATCTATATGGGCTCCGAGGACATCAAGAAGCAGGCCCCCAATGTGGCCCGCATGAAGTTTCTGGGCGCTAATGTGGTAGAGGTCACCGAGGGTCAAGCCACTTTGAAAGAAGCAGTGGATGCTGCGTTTGCGGCCTATGCTCGAGAGTATAAGGACTGTATTTATTGCATCGGATCGGTGGTGGGCCCCCACCCCTTCCCCATGATGGTGCGTGACTTCCAGCACGTGGTGGGTGAGGAGGCTCGCGAGCAGTTCATTGATATGACGGGTCATCTACCGGATGCCATTGTGGCGTGTGTGGGCGGCGGTTCCAATGCGGCGGGGTTCTTCTCCGGCTTCCTCAACGACCCGGTGGATATCTATGGCATTGAGCCTTTGGGACGCGGCACGGCGCTGGGCGATCACGCCGCCAGTCTGCAATACGGCACCGAGGGCGTGATGCACGGTTTCAACAGCATTATGCTGAAAGACGAAAACGGTGAGCCTGCCCCCGTGTATTCTGTGGCCAGTGGTCTGGACTATCCTTCCTCCGGTCCCGAGCACGCCTTCCTGCACACCTTGGGCCGCGTGAAGTACGATGTGGTGAACGATGAGGACACCATCGACGCATTCTATGAGTTGTCTCGTATGGAGGGCATCATCCCTGCCATCGAGAGTGCCCATGCTGTTGCTTATGGCATCAAACTGGCGCAGAAGATGGGCAAGGGTTCGGTGCTCATCAACCTGTCCGGTCGCGGTGACAAGGATATGGATTATATTATTCAGAAGTACGGAATTCGCTGATTTCGACCTTTGGCAGCCCCCGCAGAAGGGGGCTGCTTTTTGTTGTTTTTTACCAGTTAAAAATTTTTAAAAAAGTTAAAAAAAGGTGTTGACAAACGGGGGGTTAGGTGGTATGATAGCAAGGCTGTCACGGAAAACAGCGTCTGCTGGTTCCAAAACAGTGATACGCAAATACGAGTGGCTTGCCGATAGGCAAGGGGAGGTCGTTGAGACCGACCA
>JAZOWI010000009.1:0-11737 GCA_045659145.1 Acutalibacteraceae bacterium
ACAAGGGAGAGCGGCTCATCAATATGGACAGTCAGGCCCCCAACGAGGTGGCGGCGGACTATCTGCGCCGCCGTTTCCCCCACGCCCGCCTGCGGAGGGAGGTGCACTACGGGGACTCCCGTCTGGATTTTCGGATGGAACAGGACGGCGAGCAGTGGCTCATCGAGGTGAAGGGCTGTACCCTCGAACAGGACAACGTGGGGTATTTCCCCGACGCCCCTACCGAGAGAGGGGTCAAGCATCTGCATCATCTGACCCGCGCCGTGACCGAGGGGTATCGGGCGGCGGTATTGTTCATCGTGCAGATGGAAGGCGTCACCGCCCTGCGCCCCAACGACGCCACCCACCCCGCCTTCGGAGAGGCGCTCCGACAGGCGCACGCCGCCGGCGTGGAGGTGTGGGCGGTGGACTGCACCGTCACCCCCGACACCCTGCTCCCCCGCAACCCCGTCCCCGTGGAACTGTGATTTTGCGGTATTGTAACCGCTTACAAACGGCAGGATTTACCTCCTGCCGTTATTTTTTTGCTCTGCTACTGGACTTTTCGGTACAAATGCGGTACAATGAATTAGTTATGATTTTTTTATTCGGAAAGGAGATGTGTGGGATGGAAAAATGGGATCTCTTAGATGCCGACGGGCAACCCACAGGGCGCACCATCGTACGGGGCGAGCCCTTGCACGCCGGTATGTACCATCTGGTGGAGCACATCTGGATCGTGGACTCCAAGGGACGTCTGCTGATCCAACAGCGCAACCCCAACCTGCGGCTGATGCCGGGGATGTGGGCAGCCAACAGCGGCAGCGCTCAGGCAGGCGAGGACAGCGAGAGCGCCGCCCGACGGGAACTGTTTGAGGAGCTCAGCATCCGCACCACCCCCGGTGAACTGATCTACGGCGGTCGGATGCGGCGGCGCAACTCCTTCACCGATCTGTGGCTGCTGTATCGAGATATTGACGTGTCCTCCCTGCGCTTACAGCAGGAGGAGGTGGCGCAGGTCCGCTGGGTGACCCCCGAGGAGCTGATCGGAATGTTGGAGAATCGCTCCTTCCACCACTACGGCACCGCCTATTTCCAGTTTGTGTTCCGCGCCATTGAGCGCGGTCGTCGCACCCTGTACGTGACCGATCTGGACGGCACCCTGCTGCAAAACGACCAGACCCTCTCCCACCGCACGGTGGAGATGGTCAACCGCCTCATCAACCGAGGGATGATGGTCTCCGCCGCCACCGCGCGGGGCACCATCGGCACCCAACTGGTGAATCTGGATCGCATCCAGTTCCGCGTCCCCGTGGTGATGCTGGGAGGCGTGCTGCTGTACGATATGAACCAGCGGCGCATCCTCCACAGCTGCGATATGCCCTCCGCCACCGTCCACGCGGTATTGCAGGCCTTCCGCACCCAGAATCGCACCCCCCAGCTCTATCGACGCCGGGGCAACGAGGTGCACATTTTCTACACCGACCTGACCCCCGAAGAGGAGGCCTTTGTCCATCGTACCGATAAGGACGGACGCCGCTTTGAGCGCTACTATCATCGGGTGCCCTATCTACGCAACACCCCGGCCATCTTTTTCAGCTGTCAGGGACCCCGCGCTCAACAGGAGGCCATGGCCGCCAAATTGGAGTCGGTGGCGGGGATTCGGGTGATGCTGTACGCCGACACCTATCACGAGGACAACTGGTTCTTGGAAATCTGCCGTGAAGATGCAGATAAGGGACAGGCGGTGCGTCGTTTGTGCCAGCGGGTAGGCGCTGACCGTCTGGTGGCTTTCGGCGACAACCGCAACGATATTCCTCTGTTCCGCGAGGCGGATCTGGCCCTGTGTGTCGCCAACGGCTCCCCTGAGGCCAAGGCCGCCGCTGACCGCATCATCGGCGCCAACACCGAGGACGGCGTGGCGGAATATCTCCACGCAATCTATAACAGAAAGTTGTGATGAATCCGTGCTGACCAATGCCCTGTGTCGGTGGTTCGTCAAGAACCCCGACGACACGAAAAATCCCCAAGTGCGACTGGCCTACGGACGGCTGGCGGGTATCACCGGTATCCTGTGCAACCTGCTGCTGTGCGGCGGCAAGCTGCTGGCGGGTCTGCTGGCGGGCAGTCTGGCCATGATCGCCGACGCCTTCAACAACCTGTCGGACGCGGGCTCCTCCATCGTCACTTTGGTGGGATTCAAATTGGCGGGGGCCCCGCCGGATAAGGATCATCCCTTCGGTCACGGGAGGATGGAATACCTCTCCACCATGGGGGTGGCGGTGCTGATCATTCTGGCGGGCTTTGAGCTGGCCTCCTCGGCACTGGACAAGATCCTGCACCCCGAAGAGCCCACCTTCAGCCTGATCTCCGCCCTCCTCCTGCTGGCCTCCATCGGTGTCAAGCTGTGGATGGCGCTGTTCAACCGCCGTCTGGGCAACCTCATCCATTCCGAGGCTCTGCTGGCCACCGGCACCGACAGCCGCAACGACGTGCTGTGCACCGCCGTGGTGCTGGTCTCCTCCATCGTGGGATGGCGCACCGGCTGGTCGGTGGACGGCTACGTGGGTATGGCGGTGGCGCTGTTTGTCATCTGGAGCGGCTTCTCGGTGATTCGGGATACCGTGTCCCCTCTGTTGGGGCAGACCCCCGACCCTGAGCTGGTGGAGGAGATCGCTCACACCGTCCTCGCTCACGAGGGTGTGGTGGGCAACCACGATATGATCGTCCACGACTACGGCCCCGGACGGATGATGGTGTCCCTCCACGCCGAGGTGCCCGAGGAGCAATCCATCCGTATCAGCCACGACATCATCGATAACATCGAGGTCGAACTGATGGAAAAATTCAATCTCATCAGTTGCATCCATATGGATCCCGTGGATATGGACAATCCCGAGACCCTGCGGCTTAAAGAACTGGTCACAGAGGTGATGCTGGGAATGGACGAAGAGCTGACCCTCCACGATTTTCGTGTGGTGGCGGGAGACACCCACACCAACCTGCTGTTTGATCTGGTGGTGCCCTTTGATCGTCAGCACAAGGCAGAGCTACCCGCCGAATTGGAGCGGCGGCTCCAAGCCATCGACCCCAAGCTGTTCCTCGTCACCCGTGTGGAAACGAAATATACATAAGCAAACGGCTCACCCGAAAGGTCGGGTGAGCCGTTTATTCATTGTTCTTATTCCTCTTCCATCACGTAGTCTATCGTAATGGTGTAGATGGTGCCATCCTCGTTAAAGGTGAAGTAGTAGGTCAGGCCGTTGTCCTTGTGGTTGTGATAGGATAACTGATCCTCCATCGCAAAGGCTACCTCGAACTGGGGATTGTTGTCCGGCTCGCCAAAGACCGCCAACACATCGGCGGCGGTACTGCTCTTGTTGATGCCGCCCGGCAGCAGGAGATCCTCGGTGCCCTGCTCTCCGGTGTTGACGAAGAAAGCCGCGCAGGTCAGCCAGCACTCCCGCAGATCCTGATTCGTGGCAGCGTCATTATATACCACACCCATCTGGAATTCGCTGACAACTCCCGATGCTTCGTTGTGGTAAAGGAAATAGCCCATCAGCGTGGTGCTGGTTTTGGCTAAGAAGTTATCGGTGGTAACCTTGTCCGACAAATACCAGCCATCCGCCATCAGATCCCCCACACGGCAGGGAAAATCGTAGGTCTTACCGCCCACGGTAATGGTCTTGGCTCCCACGGTGGCGGCATCGGGCTTCACGGCACCGGTGGCCTGCGTATTCACCGTCAGACCCGTGGGGATGGTATCCCCCTCATCGGTGGAGGTGGTGGCATCCTCATTCGTGGTGGTGGTCGTAGCGGTGGTCGTTGTCGTGGTGTTAGTGCCCTCGGTGGGATCACCCTGAGGCGTGGGCTCACCGCAAGCCACCAGCGTCAGCAATACTAACAGAGACAGACAAAAGGTCAAGGCTCTTCTCATCGTATATTCTCCTATTCGTCGTGATTACCGTTTTATTATAATCACACCTCATCCCCTTGTCAATGGAAAGGAGTAAAGTCAATGGCAACCCTTTTCTTAAAAAAATGTGATTTCTCTCTTCCCTTTCGGGGCAAATTATGGTAGTATAAAATTAATTATACGCGCACGTGTGCGAAACGGGAGGGCATAGCCATGTCGAAACAAACATATACTGTACCCCTGTCGGCCATTATCAAGGAACAGCAGTTGGAGAGCATCTATCTCCCCTGCGCCCCCAAGGAGCGTCTGGTGGGTTGCTCGGACGTGAACCGTCCCGGTCTGGTGCTCAGCGGCTATCTGGACTATTTTGACAGCGACCGCATTCAGATTCTGGGGCGCAATGAGCACGGATTTCTGGACAATCTGCCCCACGACCTGCGGGAGAGCCATCTGAACGAGCTGGTGGGCACCAATCCTCCCGCCATCATCGTCACCCGCAATCTGGACATTATGCCGGAACTGCTGACGGCATGCGAAAAACACGGAGTACCTCTGCTGCGGAGCAAGGATTCCACCTCCGACCTGATGGCGGCGCTCATCGCCTTCCTGAATGTGGAGCTGGCCCCCCGCATCACCCGCCACGGTGTGCTGGTGGAGGTGTACGGCGAGGGCGTTCTGCTGCTGGGCGACAGCGGTATCGGTAAGAGTGAGACCGCCATCGAGCTGATAAAGCGCGGTCACCGTCTCATCGCCGACGACGCGGTGGAGATCCGCCGTGTGTCCGCCAAGACGCTGGTAGGCTCCGCCCCCACCAACATCCGCCACTTCATCGAGCTGCGGGGCATCGGCATCGTCAATGTGCGCCGCATCTTCGGTATCGGCTCGGTTAAGAACACCGAGAAGATCAATATGGCTATCCAGATGGAGCCGTGGGAGAACGGCAAGGCTTACGATCGGATGGGTCTGGACACCCAGACCATGGATATTCTGGGCATCGAGATTCCCACCATCACCATCCCCGTCAAGCCGGGTCGAAATCTGGCCATCATCATCGAGGTGGCGGCCATGTCCAACCGCCAAAAGAAGATGGGCTACAACGCGGCTCAGGAACTGATGCACAAGCTGGGAATGATGGAGGAGACCGGTCTGCCGGCCACCGCCAGCACCGAATGGGAGAAATTCTGATTCTTCACCACTCACCGCAAAGGAGCTGACACCATGGTGTATCAAAACCTTATAGAAACCGCCACCCGACTGGGGTGTGCGGTCACCGAGCAGGCGCCTCTGTCCGCCGCCACCACCTTCAAGGTGGGCGGTCCGGCTGATCTATTCATCGGCCTGCCGGATGCCCCCTCCGCCGCCACAATAGTGGACCTCTGCCGTCAGGAGGGGATCCCCACCCTGTTCATTGGCAACGGCTCCAACCTGCTGGTGGGAGACAAAGGCTTTCGGGGCGCCGTATTGCGGCTGGAAGGCCGCGGCGCGGAGCCCACATTATCCGATGAAGGAGTGCTGTATGCTCCCGCAGGGATGAGCCTGCAACGGCTGTGCCTATTCGCCCGCGATCACAGCCTGACGGGGCTGGAGTTTGCCTACGGCATCCCCGGCACGGTGGGCGGCGCGGTGTATATGAACGCGGGGGCCTACGACGGCTGTATGGCGGACGTGGTGACCGCGGCCCATTGTATCACCCCCGACGGAGAGACCGTCGTCCTGTCCGCCCAACAACTGGAAATGGGATACCGCCACACCGCCCTGATGGAAAAGGGGTATATCGTCACCGGCGTGACTCTGCAACTGCGGCAAGGAGACAAGGAAGCCATCTGGGCCAAAATGAAGGACCTGATGGCCCGCCGCCACGACAAGCAACCGCTGGAATATCCCAGTGCGGGCAGCTTCTTTAAGCGCCCCACGGGGTACTTTGCCGGCGCGCTGGTGGAGCAGGCAGGACTCAAAGGCTTCACGGTGGGCGGCGCCCAGGTGAGCGAAAAGCATGCCGGCTTCGTCATCAACCGCGGCGGTGCCACCGCCGCGGATATCGTGTCCCTGTGCGAGCAGGTGCAGGACAAGATCTATGAAAAGTTCGGCGTCCGTTTGGAGCCGGAGGTACGCTTTGTGGGCGAGTTTTGACCCACAACGGAAAGGAAACACTATGGAACTGATCATCGTCACCGGTATGTCCGGCGCGGGCAAGTCTCTTGCCAGCAACGCGCTGGAAGATATCGGCTATTACTGTGTGGATAATATGCCCCCCACGCTGATGCGCCCCTTTTTGGAGCTGTGCAAACAGAGTGCCCATCCCCATCAGCGCATCGCGCTGGTGACCGACGTGCGCTCCGGCGATCTGTTTGAGGAATTGCAGGCGGTACTCCCCCATTTGGAGAGTGCGGTGGATACCTGCCGTGTGCTGTTCCTCGACTGCAACACCGAGGTGCTGCGCCGCCGCTTCAAGGAGACCCGCCGTCACCACCCGCTGTCGGACAACACCCATCCCATTGAGGAAGCGCTGAAAGAAGAGCGTCAGCGGCTGGCGCCCCTGTTCGATATGGCAGACTACCGCATCGACACCACCCACCTGAACTCCGCCCAGCTTAAAACCCGCATTGCGGATATGTTTATGAATCAGCCCGACACGGAGATGACGGTGCAAATTATGTCCTTTGGGTTCAAATACGGCTTCCCCGCCGAGGCGGACATTATGTTGGACGCCCGTTGTCTGCCCAATCCCTATTATCTGGACGACCTGCGCCCCCTGACGGGGATGGACCGGCCGGTGCAGACCTATGTGATGGACAACCCCGATGCCCAGATCTATGTGGATCGGTTGGAGTCTCTGCTCACTCATCTGCTCCCCCTCTATCAGAAGGAGGCCCGCAGTCAGTTGGTGATCGCCATCGGTTGCACCGGCGGCAAGCACCGCTCGGTGACACTGGTCAACAAACTGGCAGAGCGCCTGCACACCCATAAGGTGCGGGTGTATCATCGGGATATGGGAAAAGAATAAGAAAGAGGGTGTGACCGTGTCCTTTTCCTCCGAAGCGAAAAAAGAGATCGCCGCCGACCTGCCGGAAAAACGGTGCTGTCGGGCAGCGATGGCCTATGGTATGCTGGAATGCGGCCACGCGTTCTCCGCTAATGAGATCTCCCTGCAAACCGAGCAGGAGACAGTAGCGGATGTGTATGAGCGGCTGCTGAGCCGCATCTGCGGTGTCTCCGCTCCCCTGCGGAGCATTCTGCACCGACGGGTGGATCTGCACCAGTGCGCCGTCACCGAGGCGGACCGACTGCGGGTGCTGGATCGGTTCGGGCACAGCAAGGGGGAGATCTCCCTGCGGCTCAACCGCGCCAACTTGGACTGCGAGCAGTGCGCAGCGGCCTATCTGCGAGGCGCCTTCTTGGTGTGCGGCGCAGTGACCGACCCCGAACACGACTACCATTTGGAGTTCAGCGTCCCCCACTACAATCTCAGCCGCGACCTGACCGCCCTACTGCGGGAGTTGGATTTTCCCGCCAAGTCGGTGAGCCGCAACGGCTCTTACATTGTGTATCTGAAAGAAAGCGAGCGCATCGAGGACTGCCTGACCTTCTTGGGCGCCACCCACGCCTCCTTGGAGATGATGGGGGTCAAGATGGTCAAGAGCATCCGCAACGACACCAACCGCCGCATCAACTGCGAGAGCGCCAACATCGACAAGACTGTGCAGGCCGCCGGTGTCCAGATGCACGCCCTGCGACGCATTGAACAGCTCTGCGGACTGGATGCCCTGCCCGAGGACCTGCAAGCGGTGGCGAAGTTACGGCGGGACAACCCCGACCTATCTTTGCGGGATCTGGGGGCGGCCATGGAGCCCCCTCTCTCCCGCAGTGGCGTCAATCACCGCCTGCAACGGATCATTCAGTTTGCGGAAGGACTGAAAAACAAGGAGGGGTCCCGATGATCTACACGCCTTTGACCAAAAAGGCTATGCGGCTTTGCTTTAAGTACCACAAGAAGCAGACCGACAAGAGCGGTCTGCCCTACGTCCATCATCCCTTCCATCTGGCGGAGCAGATGACCGACGAGGTCACCACCGTGGTGGCTCTGCTCCACGACGTGATCGAGGATACCAAATGCACGCCCAAAAAATTGGCGAAAGCAGGCTTCAGCAAAGAGGTGCTGGACGCCCTCGCTCTGCTCACCCACGATCCCGCCGTCCCCTATATGGACTACGTGGCAAAGATCAAGGAAAACCCCATTGCCAAAGCGGTAAAGCTGGCGGATCTGCAACACAACAGCGATCTGTCCCGACTGGATACCGTCACCGATAAAGACCGAGAACGGGTAGAAAAATACAAGGCCGCCACGGCCTTACTGCTCGACTGATCCCCACCGGAAAGGAGGCGCCTTCCATGGACTTCGTCCATCTGCATGTACATACGGAATATTCTCTGCTGGACGGCGCCTGCCGTATTCCGGCACTGGTGAGCCGCGCCAAGGAGCTGGGACAGTCCGCTCTGGCCATCACCGACCACGGCGCCATGTACGGGTGCATTGACTTTTATAAGGAATGTAAAAAGCAGGGGGTACGCCCCATCCTCGGTTGCGAGGTGTATGTGGCGGCCCGCTCCCTGACGGATAAGGTCCACGGTCCCGACAGCGAGTACCATCATTTGGTACTACTGTGCGAGAATGAGGTGGGCTATCAGAATCTGCTGAAACTGGTGTCCACTGCTTGGGTGGACGGCTTCTATATTAAGCCCCGCGTGGACCACACGCTGTTAGCGCAGCACCACGAGGGGCTCATCGCCCTGTCCGCCTGCTTGGCGGGCGAGATTCCCCACGCCTTGGCCCGCTCCGACTATGGGCAGGCCCGCCAGCTGGTGCGCTGGTACGCGGATACCTTCGGAGTGGGGCGTTTCTATCTGGAATTGCAGGACCACGGTCTGCCGGAGCAACGGGAGATCAATGCCGCCCTCGTGCGGCTGTCCCGCGAGGTGGGAGTGCCGCTGGTGTGCACCAACGACGTGCACTACATCCGCAAGGAAGAGGCACGGATGCAGCAGGTGCTCACCTGCATCCAGACCGCCACCACCTTAGACGACCCCAGTCCCCTCAATTTTGAGACCGAGGAGTTCTATCTCAAATCCGCCGAGGAAATGGCCGCCCTGTTTGCCGCCTATCCCGAGGCGCTGGAAAACACCGCCGCCATTGCCGAGCGGTGTCAGGTGGAACTCACCTTCGGGGAAATAAAGCTCCCCGCCTTCGATGCCCCGGGGGGAGACAGCGACGCCTATTTGGAGGCGTTGTGCCGCCAAGGGATGCACCGTCTGTACGGAGACAACCCCGCCCCGGAGGTCTTGGAGCGACTCAGCTACGAGCTGTCGGTCATCCGCCGTATGGGGTATGCGGACTACTATCTCATCGTGGCGGACTATGTCAACTATGCCCGCACCCACGATATTCCCGTGGGCCCCGGCCGTGGCTCCGGCGCGGGCAGTCTGTGCGCCTACTGTATGGGCATCACCCTCATTGACCCTCTTCAATACGACCTGCTCTTTGAGCGGTTTCTCAACCCCGAGCGGGTGAGTATGCCCGACTTCGACGTGGATTTCTGCACCGAGAAGCGCCAGCAGGTCATCGACTACGTCATCGGCAAATACGGCGCCGACCGAGTGGCGCAGATCATCACCTTCGGCACCATGGCGGCCAAGGCCGCCGTGCGGGACGTGGCCCGCGCCATGGGTCTGCCCTATGCGGTGGGAGATAAGGTGTCCAAGCTGATCCCCTCCGCCCTGAATATGACTCTGGAACGGGCGCTGAATGAAAGCGAAAAGCTCCGTGACCTGCGAGACAGCGATCCGCAGGTTAAGGAACTCATCGATATGGCACAGAAGGTGGAGGGGATGCCCCGCAACGCCTCCACCCACGCGGCGGGTGTGGTCATCGCCCCCCGCCCCGTCAGCGAATACGTGCCGCTGTGTATGAACCACGAGGCGGTAGCCACCCAATACCCTATGCACAATCTGGAAGAGTTGGGTGTCCTCAAAATGGATTTCCTGGGTCTGCGGAACCTGACGGTCATCGCGGACGCGGAGAAGATAATTCGAAAGTCTCTCCCCGATTTTTGCGTGGCGGACATCCCGCTGGACGACAAGCGGGTGTATGAGATGCTATCCGCGGGACAGTCGGACGGCGTGTTCCAGATGGAATCGGGCGGACTCAAGCGGGTGCTGATGCAGCTGCGCCCCACCCGCTTCGAGGATATTATTGCGGTCATTTCCCTGTACCGCCCGGGTCCTATGGACTCTATCCCCCGTTATATCGAGAACAGCCGCCACCCCCAGCGGGTGCAATATGCCCACCCGCTGTTAGAGCCCATCCTGCGGGTCACCTACGGGTGCATCGTGTATCAGGAGCAGGTGATGCAGGTGCTTCAAGCGCTGGCGGGCTATTCCTTCGGACGCGCCGACGTGGTGCGCCGCGCCATGGCGAAGAAAAAACACGACGTGATGGAGAAGGAGCGGGCCATTTTTATACACGGCTTGACCGAAAATGGTGTTACTATCGTCGATGGCTGTGTGCGCCGCGGCGTGCCTGCCGCCACCGCCAACCGCATCTTTGACGAGATGGCCTCCTTCGCCTCCTATGCCTTTAATAAGTCCCACGCCGCCGCCTATGCGCTGGTGGCCTATCAGACCGCCTATCTCAAATGCCTCTATCCCCGCGAATATATGGCCGCCCTGCTGACCAGCGTACTGGGCAGCGGCAAGGTGGTGGGGTATATCCGCGAGTGCGAGCGGATGGGCATTCCCGTTCTGCCCCCCTCGGTGAACGAGTCGGGCGCCGATTTTATAGTCACTGCCGACCACATCCGTTTCGGCTTGTTAGCCGTGAAGAACATCGGCCGCGGCTTTGTGGACGTGCTGGTACGAGAACGGGAGAAAAACGGTCCCTACACGGGATTTTACTCTTTCTGCAAGCGGCTCAGCGCCCATCGGGAGTTTAACCGCTTAGGGCTGGACAGCCTGATCCGCTGCGGCGCACTGGACGGGTTGGGGCTCAACCGCCGTCAGATGATTCAGATGGCCCCTCAGGTGATGGATCAGCTGGATAATCAGAGCCGCTATGCCATGGACGGACAGGTAGGCTTCTTCGACGCGGCGGAGGCGGCGGGAGATACCCCCATCACGCCCCCCGACGTGCCTGAGTTACCCTTTGCCCAACTCTTGCAAATGGAAAAGGAGGCCACCGGCCTCTACCTGACAGGTCACCCCCTCACCCCCTACAAGGATCACTACAAGCCTCTGCGGGCCCATCGGCTGGATCGGGTGCTGGAAGCAGTGGAGGAGGGCAATGACACCTATCGGGACGGCACCACCCTGCGGGTGCTGTGCATGGTGACCTCCCTGCGGGTCCAGACCACCAAGTCCGGCGCCAAAATGGCTTATGTGGGTCTGGAAGATCTCTACGGCGCCATAGAGATGGTGGCCTTCCCCAAGCTCTTTGCTCAACAGGAGGAGCTGTTGCAGGCGGGGCAGGTGGTGCTGGTCACCGGTCGACTGGATATTCAGGAGGAAAAGGAACCGAAATTACTGGGCGAGCGGGTGGAAGCCGTGCCGGAGTCGATTTCTGCGCCTTCCCCCACCGAAAAGCCCGCGGCGCCAAAGCCTTCCTCCCGTGCCGGCGTATATCTGCGGCTGCCCACCGAGAGGGGACCCGAACAGGATCGGGCGCGGATGGTGCTGTCCACCGCCCCCGGAGACACCCCCGTGTATATCCGCTTTGCCGACAGTGGACGGCTGGTGCGCACCCCGTCGGATTGGTGGGTCACCCCCCACGCCGACCTGCTGGACACCCTG
>JAZOWI010000010.1:0-10138 GCA_045659145.1 Acutalibacteraceae bacterium
TTGTTTATCCATACAGATACCCTCCTTTACCCTGCTATCATACCATACTTTTGTTCGTCCCGCAAGCCCCAAAATCGGGAAACGAAATAGGAGCCGCTGCCTTTCAGCAACGGCTCCTAACTTGGTCGTTTTCTGCAATCACTGATGAAATCGTGTTGCGATGATCGGTGCGAAGCTTTTCCGCTGGAAAAGCAGCCGACAAAGACCGAGGAGGTGGTCAAATATCAGCGATGGTCACGACGGGGACCGCGGCCGCCGTCACGGCGACCACCCTCACGGCGGGGAGCCGGAGCGCTGGCGTAATCATCGGGGTTGAGACCCTCCATCTTGATGATGGCGTCCTTGCGGGACAGGTTGATGCGACCCTGCTCGTCGATCTCGGTGACCATCACGGCGATGGTGTCACCCACGGCGACCACGTCCTCTACCCGCTCCACGCGGTTGAGATCCAGCTTGGACACGTGGACCAGACCCTCCTTGCCGGGGGCGATCTCCACGAAGGCACCGAAGGTCATCAGGCGGGTAACCTTACCCTTGTAGATGGCGCCGATCTCGGGATCCTTGGCGATGGTCTCAATGATTTGCAGAGCGCGGTTGGCATCCGCCAGGTCGGTGGACAGGATGGTCACGGTGCCGTCCTCTTCCACGTTGACGGTGCAGTTGCAATCCGCCTGAATCTGCTGAATCACCTTACCGCCCTTACCGATCACGCCGCCGATCTTATCGGTGTCGATCTTGGTGGACAGCATCTTGGGCGCATATTTGGACAGCTCGGGACGTACCTCGGGGATAGCTTTGAGCATCACCTCGTCCAGAATGTGGCAACGAGCGGTATAGGTCTTGTCCAGCGCCTCACGGATGATGGCGGGGGTGAGACCGTGGACCTTCAGGTCCATCTGAATGGCGGTGATACCCTTCTTGGTACCGCCCACCTTAAAGTCCATATCGCCGAAGAAGTCTTCCAGACCCTGAATGTCCACCATGGTCATGAAGCGATCGCCCTCGGTGATCAGACCGCAGGAGATGCCGGCCACGGGAGCCTTGATGGGCACGCCGGCGGCCATCAGCGCCAAGGTAGAGCCGCAGATGGAAGCCTGAGAGGTGGAGCCGTTGGAGGACAGCACCTCACTGACCAGACGGATGGTGTAGGGGAACTCCACAATGGAGGGCAGCACGGGCAGCAGAGCACGCTCCGCCAGAGCGCCGTGACCGATCTCACGACGGCCGGGGCCGCGGGAGGGCTTGGTCTCGCCCACCGAGTAGGAGGGGAAGTTGTAGTGGTGCATATAGCGCTTCTCACGCTGATCGTCCAGACCGTCCAGCAGCTGGGCATCCTTAGAGCCGCCCAGAGTACAGGTGGTCAGCACCTGCGTCTGACCGCGGGTGAACATACCGCTGCCGTGAGTACGGGGCAGCAGGTCTACCTGAGCATCCAGAGGACGCATATCGTTGATGCCGCGGCCGTCCACGCGCTTGCCCTCGTCCAGCAGCCAGCGACGGACCACAAACTTCTGCAGCTTGTACAGGCACTCGTCGATCTTCTCGATCTGCTCGGGGTACTGCTCGTCGAACTTGGCGTGCACGGCATCGTACACGGGGATCAGGCGCTCGTCGCGGATGCGCTTGTCGTCGGTGTCCAGAGCGGCCTTGACGTCGTCAATGGCGAACTCCTTGATAGCCTCAAACATAGCGGGATCAGGATCGTTGGACACGAAGTCGAACTTGGGCTTGCCAATCTCCTTGACGATGCTGTTGATGAACTCGACCACCTGCTGGTTGGCCTCGTGACCCTTCATGATGGCGTCAAACATGGTGTCGTTGTCTACCTCGTTGGCGCCGGCCTCGATCATCGCCACCAGATCGGCGGTAGAAGCCACGGTCACGTGCATCTCGGAGCGTTTCTCCTCCTCAGCGGTGGGGTTGATGACGAACTGGCCGTCCACCAAACCCACAACAACGCCGGAGATGGGGCCATCCCACGGAATGTCGGAGATAGCAATGGCGGTGGAAGCACCGATCATGGCAGTGGTCTCAGGCTGACAGTCGGGGTCCACGCTCATCACGGTGCAGACCAAGGTCACGTCGTTGGGCATGTCTTTGGGGAACAGGGGGCGGATGGGACGGTCGATCACACGGGAGGTGAGGATCGCCTTCTCGCTGGGGCGGCTCTCACGGCGCTGGAAGGAGCCGGGGATCTTGCCCACAGAATACATCTTCTCCTCATAGTCCACGGACATAGGGAAGAAATCCACGCCCTCGCGGGGCTTGGCAGAAGCGGTAACGGTGCACAGGATGACGGTCTCGCCATAGCGCACCAGGCAGGAACCGCTGGCCAACTGGGCCATCTTGCCGGTCTCAATGACCAGCGGACGGCCAGCCAGAGTGGTCTCGAACGTACGGAAAGTCTCGAACATAAGAATTACCTCCTAAATAATTTATATTCCAAACGGAGAGGTAACCGGTTTTTAGCAAGGAAATCAACCTCGAACAGCGTGCTTTCGGGGTTCATTTCGCTGCTAAAAGGGCCGTTTTCTCCGTTATGGTCGAAGTTCATTTCGCAACACGAGGCAGGCGGAATTCTCCGCCTGCCTCACGCTCGCGAAACTTATTTACGCAGACCCAGCTTCTCGACGATAGCGCGATACCGGTTGATATCCTTCTTCGTCAGGTAGTTCAGCAGGTTGCGGCGATGACCGACCATTTTCAGCAGGCCGCGACGGCTGTGGTGATCCTTCGGATGCGCCTTCAGGTGCTCGGTCAGGTCGTTGATGCGCTTGGTCAGCACAGCGATCTGCACCTCGGGAGAGCCGGTATCGCCCTCGTGGGTAGCATACTGCTGCATAATTGCGGTTTTCTCTTCGGGTAACATCATGATACATACACCTCTTCTAAAATATTTTCGGGAAACTCAGTATCGGGAAAGGGTGTCTCCCCGGCGGGGCGTCCTCCGCGATCCGAGAAACCGAATGCCATTCGCAGGCAGGATATACTATACCATAGGATTTTCAAAATGTAAAGAGTTTTTTCACAGACTTGTGTTTTTCTATATATAGCACAAAAACCGCCCTCCCAAAAGGAGAGCGGTTGGGTTATTTTTGCTTATAACGGCTGTGCCGCGGGGCGACGGGACAGCGCTGTCACCGCTTTGCGTATTCCCCACGCCGCCAGCAGCACCAGTCCTGCCGCCGCCGTAAAGCCCATCACATACACTATCAGACACCATGGGAAGGCCACGTGCTGCTGTACCAAGGAATAGACCGGTAAATGAGGATCCTGATGGGGACTGATGAAGAACATATTGAAGCCGTCCGTTTCCAGCAGTCCGGTGGCATAGGCCACCTCATTGAGCACCGCTGCCACCGCCACCGCGAAACCAAACACGGGCACCGCCCGCAACAGGGTCTTGCCGTGACAGGGCACGTAGCCCGTGCCCAGCAGGTAGATGCCTACCGAGATCATTGAGCCGTGACAGATCATAGTCTGGATATTGACCCCCACCGTACCGACAAACACCGTATTAGGATAGCACATCACACTCAGACCGGCAAATAGGGCGAAACTGCCCAGATAGGCGCACAGGGCACGATGCATCCGTCCCCGACGGAACAGACCCACCAGCAGACCGGCGTACATAGGGGTGGAACAGAATTGCCACGGGAACACATACCAAGGGAAATCCCCGCTCACCACACCGCCCTCGTAGGAGAAGGTGTAATTGACCAGTTTATAGGCTTCCAACAGCAGCACCACCACGCCGGTGATAAACACAACGCGGGTGGCATACCGCTCACTGTCTTTAAACAGCAGACACAGTACCGCTCCCGCGGCGATCGACAGCGCAAAAAACAGCAGGTGGAACCACCCGTACGGGGTGGGTGTGGTCATCTGCGTATCCATCCATTCCAATACCGTTGCCCAGAACACAGTCCTTCCTCCTCTCGGCCCGCCAATCTACCTCGGCAGTATACCATATCTCCCGAAGCAAGGAAAGAAAAGTAACAAAACTGTCATCATTGAAAAAGCGGCGGAACTGCCGTTCCGCCGCTTTTAATTTACCCAATGACATAGATATTCAGATTGCGGCGACCGAACCAGCAGGCCTCCTGATAGGAGCCCATATACAGGTCCGCCAGAGTGCCGCCCCGATGCACGAATCCGCCGGTATCTGCCGCGATGGCGTAACCGTAGACGAACTTGCCGTCCGCCGAGGTGATCCACAGCTTGGTGCCGTAGGGGATCTGCTTGGGGTTGACTGCGATGGTGCCCACGCCCACCCGCATACCGGAGGCGCCGTATTTGCCGGTGGCATAGGCGGAGCAGCTGCCGGAGAACTTCTGCTTGTACTTAACGGGCTGATTCTTAGAATCCAGCTCGATGGCAAAGGGGGCCTTGGAAATCGGCACACCATAGTCCGAGCCCTTGATCTTCGTCTCAGCGATGGGTTCTTTGGTGATCTTCTCGCTCACCGTCTCGGTCTCCACGTACTTTCCGTTGACGTAGATCTTGCGATAGGTAATCACTCGCTCGCCGTCCGCACCGGCTTTGTCCATCTTGACTACACCGGGTTTGAGCACCGCGGTCATACGATAGATGATCTCGCGGGGAATAACCTCGGTCACCGTGTACTCTTCATACTTGACTCGGTCCACCTGCACCAGCATCCCTTCGGACACTGTGCCGGATACCGACTGGCTGACCGTGTCGTACTTGCCCACCGTGACCCCCGCCTTATCCAAGGCGTCCGCCACTGTGCCCTCGGTCATATGCAGGAGGGTGGACACACCGTCCGCCTGCACCTCTACCGCCATAGCCCGATCCACATCGATGGTGGAGGTGGCCGCATCCACGTTCAGGGTATCGTACTCATCCAGCGCCACGCCGGCCTGAGCCAGCACCCGATAGGGGTCGCCGTGCATGGTCACCACCACGCGGCGATCCTCGCCGTCGTTGACCGTGACCACGTGGGAATTAACAGATACGCACACCGCCAGCATCACCGCAGCCAGCACCATGGCGACGGCAGCAAACAGACGGGCCTTGACCACGCGGAGGATGCCCTTGCCGATAGCGGTCATTGTATTCTTAAAAGATTCCATATTGTCTTCCTTTCTGCGACGGCGGTGGGGAAATATCGATCTGTCGTTTATTAGTGTGGTGAGGATCGCGTAATCTTATACAGATATACACACATCCTCACCCGCGCTCCCACCGACCATGTGAGTGAAAGAATAGCGGCAATACCGCTCTCTTCCCTTTTTGTTGCGGAAATGGGTTCAAATCTGGTTCTCGCCCATTATACCCACCCATCTGAGCAATGTCAACCAATTTGCAGGGGTGGTTTTTTGTGGATAATGCACAAAGAACAGGGGTGCTTTACAGCGAATGGGTAAATAAGCTCCCCTTTGATTTTTTCATTTTCGCCGCAACGCCGCTTGACAAAAAATCCCGACTTTTTGATGGCTTTTGTGCAGAAAAGACACCAAAAAACAAAGAAAATCCACTATTTTCTCCACGAAATTGCCATTTTTCGCCATTTATGGTAAAAAAGTAGCAAAACCGCGCCGATCCCGATTTTTTTGTGCAACCAGCCGAAACGAGCAGCCGATTTATGTCCAAAAGGTGCTCTTTTCCCCTCTCCACCCCCTCAAAAAGGCGGATTTTTTGATTTTTGAGAGAGAAAATATACGAAAACGCGGATAATCATACAAAGTCAGGGGAATTACCATTTTTCAGACGCAAAAAATCCCGAAGCCGCGGGGCTTCGGGATTTGAATGGCAAACAAGTTGCACTTCCATATTATACAATGTTGCACTTCCATATTATACAATATAGTAATAGATCAGTCTTCCGTTTCCTCCAACTCGGCGGCGGGGCACAGGCGTCCCTCCCGATCAAAGGCCATCTCCACCGCCTCGGAACGGGTGTATTTGAGAATATCCCGCATCCGATACTTATCCGCGTCGGTGATGAAGGTGTAGGCGGCGCCCTGCCGCTTGGCACGGCCGGTACGGCCGATGCGGTGGAGGTAATACTCGTTTTCGTCGGGGATATCGTAGTTAAACACCGCTTCCACGTCCTCCACATCGATGCCGCGGGCCGCCACGTCGGTGGCAATGAGCATCTCCAACCGGTTGTCGCGGAACTTCTGCATCACCTTGTTGCGCTGGGACTGGGGCATATCGCCGTGGAGACAGTCCACTGAACCGTGGCGCTTGCGGATGCGCTCTGTGAGCTGCTTGACCGATACCTTCATATTGGCGAACACCATCACCCGATGATAGTCCTCCTGCCGGATGATGGCCAGCATATCCTCCATCCGCTGAGAGCCGGCGGAGCGAATCAAATACTGGTCGATCTTGGGGCGGTTGTCCCCGTCGGATTTCACTTGGATCTCCACCGCGTCGTGCTGATATTCCCAGGCCACGTCCATCACCTCACGGGAGATGGTGGCGGAGAACATCACCACCTGAGTGTCCCCGGGGGTGGCATTGAGAATGCGGCGCACGTCCTTGATGAAGCCCATTTTCAGCATCTCGTCCGCCTCGTCCAGCACGGCGGTGTAGAGGTTGCCCAGCCACACGTTGCCGCGGCTCATATGGTCCAGCAGACGACCGGGGGTGGCCACCACGATATGGGGATGCTTTTTCAGTGCCTCGATCTGGCGGTTCATATTGGCGCCGCCGTAGATGGAGGCGATGCGGATGGCGGGGTTATACCGCACCAGCGCCCGCAGGTCGGCGGTGATCTGCTCGCACAGCTCACGAGTGGGGCACAGCACCAGCGCCTGCAAATCTTTCATATCGGGGTTGAGACACTCGATGAGGGGGATGCCGAAGGCGCAGGTCTTACCGGTGCCGGTGGGGGCCTTGGCGATCACGTCCCGCCCGTCCATCACCAGCGGAATGGTCTCTTTCTGTATAGGGGTCGGCTCCGCAAAGCCCATGGCCTGCACCGCCCGAAGGGTGGGCTCGCTCAGACCCAGCGCGGAAAAGCCGCTCGTTTCAATAGACATAATAAAGGATTCCTTTCCTTGTAATTTACACAATCCCGACTATTATAACAGCCGCCGCCGAAAAAAGCAAGTCCCGATGAACAGCAAAAAGCCGCTGCCTGTGAG
The DNA here is from genome assembly GCA_045659145.1 of Acutalibacteraceae bacterium. Lineage (GTDB taxonomy): Bacteria > Bacillota > Clostridia > Oscillospirales > Acutalibacteraceae > UBA5905. The sequence goes on from JAZOWI010000010.1 coordinate 7,119, forward strand.
CAGCGGCTTTTTGCTTAATTTGCATGCTAATTCCATTTCGGTATTCTGAATCGGTTATTGATGTCCATAAACAAGGTCACGATCTGCCAACCACGGTCATCCGTCCAACGCACCTTCATAAACAGGCCCCCGTCTGTTTTGTTGTTGGCCGTCACATAGGCAAAGCAACCCCGACTCTCGACGGTGTCTTTGTTCATATCTACCGAAACGTCTTGCGCAGTGTAATTGTATCCCATTTCGCGCAGATCTGCAAGGACCATATCTCGAACGGCCGCTTCATCGTCAGCTCCTTTACCGATTATATCGCCCACCGTGTAAACATATAAGATTTGTCTGCACTCCGGCAACACGATACAGCGAACCTCTGTTCCATCCTTCATAAAGCCACAATAACGCCAGTTAATTTCAACATCACCCTCTTGTTTTGTAATGATCGTCAATCCGGAAGAGCGTTCTTCGAAACTGGCATCATATCGTAGCACGTTGGCTTCATACGTAAACAAAATCGTCTCCCCCATCCAATTGAGAGTAAGCGAAGCCGGTGGTGGCCCCTTGTATACTTTCGTGGTGGTGGGGATATACGTAGTCAAGCGCGTGGACCGCGTGGACACGGTGGTGGTTGTAGTAGTGGCATCCTCGGTGGTAGTTGTAGCTACGGTAGAGGTTGGATTCGCCGTAGTGGTCGTACTCGAATTTGCCGTAGTGGTCGTAGTCGAATTTGTTGTGGTGGTCGTAGTCGGATTTGTTGTGGTGAGGGTAGTCGTGGTGGTGGGAGAGTCGTAAGGAGGAACAATAGTCGTACGACTCGTAGTGAACCTCTTAGTGGTGCTTTTTATGGCCCACGAAGGCGTCTTCGGTCCGTTTGTGACGGTAGGTTTGGTCTTCGTTGTGGTGATAGTCGTGGTGGTGGTTGCAGTCGTGGTGGTTTCCGCCGTTGTTGTGGTGATCTCCTCCGTAGTCGTGGTAGTAGTGCTTTCTGCCGTAGTGGAGGAGACGGACACATCCCGCGGCATCGAATTATCCAGCACCTGCGGTGTCTGTCCGCAGGCAGTGAGACAACTCATACAAAGAAACAACATCGATACGAGCATCCCTGCTTTTTTCATCATAACACATCCTCCTTCTCTGGTTGGCTTTCCATCTATATACACGGAAAGTCAAACGGCCTCGTTACAACATCACGAAAAGATTCACAGAATGCACAAAAAGCGGCTGACTTTTTTGGTAACCGTCCTCTTCCTTCTCCTCTTCCTTCTCCTCCCCTCCCTCTCGACAAAAGGCCCACTTGACAACCATAAAAATAATGGTATAATATATGGGTTGAATTATAAGGAGCGGTGCGCCCGTTCCTCAAAAAACTCCGAAAGGTGAGTGACCCAGATGAAAGAAGTCATTATGACCAGCGAAGGTTTTAAGAAACTGCAAGAGGAGCTGGAATATCTCAAAACCGAGGGCCGTGACAACGCGGCGGAGAAGATCCGTATCGCCCGCGGCTTCGGTGACCTGTCCGAAAACAGCGAGTACGACGAGGCCAAGAACGATCAGGCTGTGCTGGAGGCCCGCATCGCCGAGATCGAGATGCAGTTAAAGCACGTGCGCATTCTGGACGAGTCCGAGATGACCGGCGACCACGTCCACATCGGCTCCAAGGTGCGCATCGAGGCAGACGGCAAGGAATACACCTACACCATCTCCGGCGCCACTGAGTCGGATCCCTTTGCCGGCCGCATCTCCGACGAGTCCCCCGTAGGCAAGGCCGTGATGGGCCTGAAGGTGGGCGAGAAGGGTGAGGCCGTTCTGCCCAACGGCAACGTGGTCATCTACACCGTGCTGGAGATCAGCAAGTAAGCAACCACACAGACGGCGGACGGCTACGGATGCCGCCCGCCGTCTTTACCATAGTGAAAGGAAGTGACCTTTGGTGAGCAATCAGAACAACATCCCCGAGAACGCCCCGATGACGGAGCAGCAGGTCAACGAACTGGTGCAGGTGCGCCTGGACAAGCTGGCCGCCCTGTGCGAGGCCGGGCAGAATCCCTATGAGATCACCAAGTACAATGTAACCGCTTACAACGCGGACATCCGCGAGCGTTTCGAGGAGATCGAGGCGGCCTATATCGCCCAGAACGGTCCCATTGAAGAGGGGCAGGGCTTTGAGCCCGCCGAGCCTATCGAGGTATCGGTGGCGGGTCGTATGATGAACCGCCGTATTATGGGCAAGGCCAGCTTCGTGGACTTCCACGACACCACCGGTCGGATGCAGGTATACGTGAGCCGCAACGACGTGGGCGAAGAGGTGTATGCCGGCTTCAAGAAGTGGGACATCGGCGACATCGTGGGTATCACCGGTTGGGTATTCCGCACCAAGATGGGCGAGATCTCCATCCACGCCACCGGCATTAAGCTGCTGAGCAAATCCCTGCGCCCCCTGCCGGAGAAATACCACGGCCTCAAGGACACGGACACCCGTTTCCGTCAGCGGTATGTGGACCTGATCGTCAACCCCGAGGTGAAGCGGAACTTTATCATCCGCTCCAAGTTCATCAAGTATATGCGCGCCTATCTGGACGCCCGCCGCTACATCGAGGTGGAGACGCCGGTGCTCAACACCATCGCCGGCGGTGCCGCCGCCCGTCCCTTTGTGACCCATCACAACACGCTGGATCTGGATATGTATATGCGCATCGCCACCGAACTGCCCCTGAAGCGGCTCATCGTGGGCGGTATGGATCGGGTGTATGAGATCGGCCGCATCTTCCGCAACGAGGGTATGGACCCCAAGCACAATCCTGAGTTCACCACCGTGGAGCTGTATGAGGCTTATGCGGATTTCCACGATATGATGGATATCGCCGAGGGCATCATCTCCGGCGCCGCCAAGGAGATTCTGGGCACCTATGAGGTGGAGTGGCTGGGCGAGAAGATCGACCTGACCCCCGGCTGGCGCCGCCTGTCTATGGTGGAGGCGGTCAAGGAGTACGTGGGCATCGACTTCGGTGCCATCACCGACGATGCGGAGG
>JAZOWI010000011.1:0-43077 GCA_045659145.1 Acutalibacteraceae bacterium
CCAGACGCTTGATGTAGTTCTCCAGATTCTCGCGGCGGGCACCGGGGCGGGCGGCGGAGATGGCGTCGGTGGCCTGTACCAGACAGGCCACGATGGTCTGGGCCTGCACGTCGGCGTGGTGGGCCTGAATGGCGTGGACCACGGCCTGGCTCTCCTTATACTTGCGGGCGATGTCCACACCGATTTCGATGAGGCTGCCCTCCACCTGATGATCCACCGACTTACCGATGTCGTGCAGCAGACCGGCACGGCGGGCGATCTCGGGGTCAATGCCCAGCTCGCTGGCCATAATGCCGGAGAGGAAGGCCACCTCCATGGAGTGCTGCAGCACGTTCTGACCGTAGCTGGTACGGTAGTGCAGACGGCCCAGCAGCTTGACGATCTCGGGGTTGATGCCCCGCAGACCGGTCTCCAGAATGGCGCGCTCGCCCTCGGCCTTGATGGTCTGCTCCACGTCGCGGCGGGCCTTGTTGACCATCTCCTCGATGCGGGCGGGGTGGATACGGCCGTCGGCGATCAGGCGCTCCATAGCGATACGGGCGATCTCGCGACGCACCGGATCAAAGCCGGAGAGGGTGATGGCCTCGGGGGTATCGTCGATGATCAGATCAATGCCGGTCAGGGTCTCGATGGCGCGGATATTGCGGCCTTCGCGACCGATGATGCGGCCCTTCATCTCATCGTTGGGCAGCGGCACCACAGACACGGTGGTCTCGGCCACCTGATCGGCGGCGACACGCTGGATGGCGTGGGAGATCATGTCGCGGGCGCGCTGGTCGGCATCCGCCTTGAGCTGCGCCTCAAACTCCGCCATCTTGACGGCCTTTTCGTGCTGCAACTCTTGGCTGAGGTTGTTGAGTAAGTACTCCTTGGCCTGCTCCTGCGTAAAGCCGGACAGACGCTCCAACAGCTCGTACTGACTCTTTTTGAGGGCCTCGGCATCCGCCATACGGGCCTCTACCTCTTTAATGCGGTCAGCCAGTTTCTCTTCTTTTTTCTCGTAGTTCTCGATTTTGCGGTCCAAAGACTCTTCTTTTTGGTGTAGACGGTTCTCCTGACGCTGCACGTCGGCGCGGCGCTCTTTGATCTCCTTGTCCGATTCGTTGCGCAGACGGTAGATCTCGTCCTTCGCCTTAACAAGAGCCTCTTTCTTGCTGGATTCAGCCTTTTCGCGGGCATCCTTGAGGATGCGCTCCGCCTCCGCCTCGGCAGAACCGATAGCGGCCTCGGCCACCTTTTTGCGATGGTTGATACCGACGCGGTACGCAATCAGCGCGGCGATCAATGCGCCCACGATCAATGCGCCCACCCCGATGCCCAACGCCACCAGCAAGGTAACGGTTTTCGTTAACATGGGATACACCTCCGTTTTCTCATTTTTGCTGTACAAAGGCGATCCCTCAGGGGACTTTTTTCAATTTTCAAAGCACACATAAACGTCCGTATGGACGGGCAGACGTATGTCCGTATTAAAAAAAGCACGTAGCCCCTGCGGGGCCGCCATGAAACGATTAACAATCTCTACCGCAGAAAAGCGATACAAAATGTCATACCGACCATCGGTCGGATGGCGGTCCGTCTATCCTACACACGCAAAATAAACAAATACCACCGCATACTATCTTACACCACTTGATAAGGATTTGTCAAGGGCAATTGCTAAAAATTGGAACCGCTTTCTCGTTATTCTTGTACGAAATGTACGGAAACCGGCGGGCACCTGCTCGCGCAAGGCGCATATATTGGTAGAAGGAGTGCGACCGAGGGCAGAAAGGGGTACAAGGGATGACGGTACTGAGTGTGGAGAATGTGCGCAAAGCCTATCAGACCCCCCAAGGGGAGACGGTGGCGTTGCAGGACATTTCGTTTTCTATGAAAAAGGGAGACTTTTACAGCGTGGTGGGACCCAGCGGCTGCGGGAAGTCCACTCTGCTGTCCATTATTGCCGGCACCTTGGAGGCCACGTCGGGTCAGGTAACGGTGGCGGGGGAACGGGTGTCCGGTCCTTGCCCCCACATCGGCTATATGCTCCAACAGGACAATCTGCTGGAATGGCGCACCGTGCGGCAGAATGTGTGGTTTGGGTTGGAGCTTCGGCATCGGCTCACCCCACAAACCAAGGAGCGGGCGGAGCGGCTATTGGAAACCTACGGACTGGCCGCGTTTGCCGACAGTCGTCCCTCACAGCTGTCCGGGGGTATGCGGCAACGGGTGGCGCTCATCCGCACCTTGGCGGTGGAGCCGGATATTCTCCTGCTGGATGAGGCCTTTTCCGCGCTGGACTATCAGACCCGTCTGGAGGTCACCGAGGATGTTTACCGCATCATCCGTCAGGAGCAGGTGACGGCGCTGATGGTGACCCACGACATTCCCGAGAGCATCTGTATGGGGGATCACGTGCTGATCCTGTCCGCCCGTCCGGCGGTGGTGCAGGAGGACCTTCCCATCCACTTCGATTTGGCAGAGCGCAGTCCCTTGCGATGCCGCAGCTGTCCTGAGTTCGCCTCCTATTTCAACTACGTATGGAAGGAATTGGGGATGAATGAAACACAAGGCGATTCCGACCCTCTCGCCCGAGCGGGTCGTCTACCTGCGGCAAACTAAACGGCACACCCTGACCATTCGGCTGTTCCGATGGGGTCTGCTGGTATTTTTGCTGCTTCTGTGGGAGGTGGCGGCGGAATGGGCGTGGATCGACAGTTTCATTTTCAGTCGCCCTTCCCGCATTGTGCGTACCTACGTATCCTTAGCGCAGACCGATCTTCTCTACCACGCGCAGGTCACCCTTACCGAGACCTTGGCAGGCTTCCTGCTGGGGGCGGCGGCAGGGGTGCTGCTGGCGGTGGCGCTGTGGTGGAGTCCGTTTGTTTCCAAGGTCAGTGAACCCTATCTGGTGGTGCTCAACAGCCTGCCCAAGATCGCTCTGGGTCCCGTCATCATCATCTTGGCCGGTGCGGGGACCCGTGCTATCGTGTTTATGGCCTTGGCTATTTCGTTGGTGGTGACGGTATTGGAGATGCTCAGCGGATTTCGGGATACGGATCCGGGGGCAATCCGTATGGCCCGCACCTTCGGCGCCACCAAAGGACAGTTGTTCTGTAAGGTGATTTTTCCCTACAATATACCCACCTTGTTTGATTCGCTGAAAGTGAATATCGGTCTGTCTCTGGTGGGTGTGATCGCCGGAGAGTTTTTGGTATCCCGTGCCGGACTGGGATACCTGATCGTCTACGGCGGGCAAGTATTCAAGATGGATCTGGTGATGGCCAGCGTCATCCTGCTGGCAGTAATGGCGGCACTTCTCTATGAGGGAGTAACGCTGATGCAACGGCTGGTGGGACGGCGCTTCGGTCACGGTTGACGGAAAGGGTGTTTATGATGAATCAGTGGTTTCGACGGGTGGCAGCGGTGGCTCTGGCAGTAGGATTGCTGCTCACCTGTGTTGGGTGCGGAGAAAAGTCGGATACGGATCGGGTACGGGTGTGCGAGGTGACCCATTCCATTTTCTACGCCCCCCAGTATGCGGCCATCGCGCTGGGCTTTTTTGAGGAAGAGGGCATCGAGATCGAGCTGTCCAACGGACAGGGCGCCGACGCGGTGATGGCGGCGGTGCTGTCGGGGAATATCGACATCGGATTTGCCGGTCCCGAGGCGTCCATCTACGTGTATAACGAGGGCAAAGAGGACTACACGCAGGTGTTTGCCCAGATCACCCGTCGGGACGGGTCCTTCCTGTTGGCGCGGGAGCCGGACGACGACTTCACGTGGGATAAGGTGAAGGGGAAGACCGTGTTGCCCGGGCGCAAGGGCGGTGTGCCCTATATGGCACTGGAATACGTCCTGCGGCAAAACGGGGTGGACCCCTATCGGGATACCACGTTGGATAACAGCGTGCAATTCTCTATGATGACCGCCGCCTTTACCGGCGGCACGGGAGATTACGTGACCGCCTTTGAGCCCACCGCCTCTATGTTACAGCAAGAGGGCAAGGGGTATATTGTCGCCTCGGTAGGAGAAGCGGCGGGGGATATTCCCTACACTGCCTATTTTGCCAAAAAGAGCTATATCGAGGAAAACAGCGATCTGATCCAGCGGTTCACCAATGCGGTGTATAAGGGACAGCAGTGGGTGGCAACGCACTCTGCCCAAGAGATCGCGGAAATTGTTAAGGACAGTTTCCCCGATACCGACTTCGATCTGTTGGTGCGCTCGGTGGAGAGTTATCAGGCCATTGACGCGTGGAACACCGATCCTCTGATGAGTGAGGAAAGCTTCAATCGTTTGCAGACGGTGATGACCGAGGCAGGCGAGTTGACCAAGACCGCCGATTATTATCAGGTGGTTAACAACGCCTTTGCGTCGAAGGCCATACAATAATGTGTGGGGTCGCCTCATCGTTTGCAGCGGTGAGGCGACCTTTTATATATAATAAGGTAAATGTTGACATTCGATGGGTAATGTGGTATGATGCGTCTATGAATGGGTAGGTGCGTCCTGTGCGCAAGACGGCATATTTTGACCGTCGAGGGACAACCTAACACAAAGTAGATCGAGCCTAAGAATGAGGTGTGGTATGAGCAAGCGAATCGCTGCCATCGTGGTAACCTTTAACCGAAAAGAATATTTGGTACGCAGCATCGAGGCGCTGCAACGGCAGCAGTGCGACGAGCTGGATGTGCTCATCATTGACAACGCCAGCACCGACGGCACAGCCGAAGCGGTGGCTCCTTTAACAGACGGTCAGCGGGTCCTCTATCACAATACCGGTGCCAATCTGGGCGGCGCCGGCGGCTTCAACTACGGTATGCGGCTGGCGGTGGAAGCCGGCTATGATTATCTGTGGATCATGGACGACGACTGCATCCCCGACGATGGCGCGTTGGCCGCTTTGTTAGAGGCGGACAAGCAGTTGGAGGGGCATTACGGCTTTCTGTCCAGCATTGCCTACTGGAAGGACGGCTCCCCCTGCAATATGAACGTGCAGAAGACCGGTCTCAAAGACAAGATCGAGGATTATACCTCCCCCTTGGTGCCGGTGATGATGGCCACCTTTGTGTCCGCCTTTCTCCCCGCCCAGCGGGTGCGTGAGGTGGGTCTGCCCATCAAGGAATTCTTTATCTGGTCGGATGACCTGGAATATACCCGCCGCCTTTCTTTACGGTACCCCTGCTATGCGGTCAACGGCAGCCGTGTGCTCCACGATATGAAGAGCAACGACAAGGTGAACATCGCCACCGATTCTCCCGATCGGTTGGGACGGTACGCCTATCTTTACCGCAACGAGGTGTATGTGTACCGCCGTGAGGGTCTGCGTGGCTGGGTGTATCTGTTCACCCGTGTGGCCTATCACGTGGTGAAGGTGCTGCTGCGCTCCACCGCCAAATGGCAGAAGATCAAGGTCATCCTTTCGTCCTTCTTCGCCGGTTTTCGGTTCCGTCCGCCGGTGGAGATGGTATAACGCATGCAGGAGGCAAGGGCTATGGAACCCATTCGCATTTTACAGGTTTTCGGCGAGCCGTTTTCCAACGGCGGACAGGACAGTTATCTAATGAATATGTACCGCCACATTGACCGTGAGCGGGTACAGTTTGATTTTTTCACCCCTTTCGAGAACCGCACGCCCGCCATCAAGGCGGAGGTGGAGGCGATGGGCGGCCATATGTGGTCGGCTGAGCACCCTTTTGGCGTGGATAACAATCGGTACTTTCGAGAGGGCTTTGCTGCGTTTATAAAGGAGCATCCATATCCTGTCGTGCACATTCATTCGGGCAGCACCTATGCTTTGATGATCGGTTCTAAGCTGGCCCGTAAACACGGCGCCAAGCGGGTGGCGGTCCACTCCCATTGCGGCGGCTTTGTGAATCTTAAATACAAGGTGGTGCGGATGCTTTCTTGGCTGCCGATGCAGGTGCATCCCACCGATTATTTCGCCTGTTCTCATCTGGCGGCGCGTTGGAAGTTTCCCGCCCCCATCATCCGCAAGAAAAAATACACTGTGCTGAAAAATGCGGTGGACACCCGTGTGCTCCGTTACGATTCCGAATTGCGGGAGAAGGCCCGTCGGGAATTGGGCGTGGAGGACAAGCTGGTGGTGGGGCATATTGGACGCTTCGCGGTACAGAAAAATCACCGCTATCTCATCGAGGTGTTTGCAGCACTGGCGGAGAAAGAGCCCAATGTCCGTCTGGTGATGGCGGGTGAGGGAGATCTGTTGGAGGAAACTCTGCAACGAGTGGAAGAGTTGGGCCTGAGCGACAAGGTGCAGTATCTGGGCATTCGTCGAGACGTGGAGGCGCTGATGAACGCCTTTGACGTGCTGTTGTTGCCCTCTTTCTTTGAGGGGTTGCCTGTGGTGGGCATTGAGGCGCAGGCTACCGGTCTGCCGGTGGTGACCTCCACCGGTGTGACGCCAGAGTTGCCGTTAGAGGATCTGGCAGTGTATCTGCCGCTGACGGACAGCCCTGATCGCTGGGCGCAGCAGGTGCTGGACAGCGCGACGCTGCCTCGTCGGAACACGACGCAGGAGATCATCGACTGCGGTTACGACGTGCAGGTGGCGGCTCATATTATGCAAGAGAAGTACGAGGAGATGGCCTGATGTCTGTGTATGTAGCGGCCCACAAGGCCTTTGATCCCCCTGCGGAGGTAGGATATATCCCCTTGCAAGTAGGCGCCGAGGGAAAAGCGGCGCTCCCTTTTACACCGGATAATACCGGCGACCATATTTCCGAGAAAAATTCCCATTTCTGTGAACTGACCGGCGTGTATTGGATCTGGAAAAACACGCAGGACGAGTATAAAGGGCTGGTGCACTACCGCCGGTATTTCTACAAGGACGGGCATCGTCTCACCGAGGCGGAGATCCGCGATCTACTGGGTCGGTACGACGTGTTGTTGCCCCGTCCCGAGTATTTGCGGGAGAGTGCCTATGAGGAGTTTGCTCTTCACAGTGGCTACGAGAAGGACTTGATTTCCTTGCGACAAGCGGTGGAGAAGGTGGACGCCTCTGTACTGCCTGCCTACGACACGATCATGGGCGGCAACCGTCTGCACCTGTACAATATGATGATTGCCTCCGGAGAGGAGTTCGATGCGTATTGCGCGTGGCTGTTTGCGGTGTTGTTTGAGTTAGAACAGCACGTGGATATGACCGGCTACACCCCCTATCAGCAGCGGCTGTACGGCTTTTTGTCCGAGCGACTGCTGAATGTGTGGGTGTTGCATCGGGGCCTGCGGGTGTGCCCGTTACGGGTGAAGAACACCGAGCAGACCTTCAAGAACACAGCGAAGCTGTTTTTGCGGCGGCAGAAGAATCGCCTGCTGTTTGCGCTGAAAGGGCGCAAGGGATAAACAAAGGGAGAGGAGGAGTCACTATGACATTGCGCTGGGCGCGAACCCCGTTGCGCACGGAGATCGTCAACGTACTGGAATACGTATTGATGTTTCTGGTGCTGTTTTACACCTCGACCTGGTCGCTGTTCACCTCGGCCAATTGCAACACGGCTATTCGTTTAGGTCTTCCGCTTTTGGGCGTGCTGCTCTTTATGCGTTCCGAGAGAGTGCGCTATGTGCAGTGGCAACGGCTGCTCTTTCTGGCCGTGTTTTTAGCCATATACATAGTGGCAACTCGTTACAACACCACGCGATTTGTGCTCTATTATTTCGCGCCGCTGCTTCTGCTGGTGATGTATATCGGACTGGTGGAGCGGCAGGAGGGCAGTGCCGGATTGCTGTTTAAGTTGTCGGATATTGTTATGGTGCTGACTGCTATCTCGCTGGTTTGTTTTGTGTTCGGCACCTTGCTGGACATACTGCCCGGTGCCGGTATGGCCCGCTATTCCTGGGGCGGTTCCCTGCGCAATTGCCCCACCTATTACCATCTGTTCTACGAAGCGCAGAAGATCAACTTTATGGGGCATACCTTTGTGCGTAACTGCTCCATTTTCCCCGAGGCCCCCGGCTTTGCCATCTTCTTGGTAACCGCCACCTCTACCGAGGTGCTGCTGCGGCAACGTCCGCGGATCTGGCGCTGTATTTTGTATGTTCTGGCCACGGTGACCACCTTCTCCGCCAAGGCGGTGGTGCTGGTGGCGGCGGTGTTCGCCATGCGGTATATCCTGATGCCTTCCCGCACCGAGTTCTGGCGCAAAGTCAAGCGACTGCTGGTACCGGTGGCTCTGTTGGGCGTGGGCGCGGTGGCCGCCGTGATGCTGTGGGACAAGATGCAGACCGTGTCCGGCTTTATGCGGCTGGACGACGTGGTGGCCTGCATCAAGACCTGGCGCACCAGTCCCGTGTTCGGTACCGGCTACTGGAACGACGAGTCGGTCATCCCCTTCTTCTCCTATGCGGACCGTTATAATAACGGACTGAGTATGGGTATGATGGTGGTGCTGGCGCAGGGCGGTCTGTATTTGCTGTGCCTGTATTTGATCCCCCTTGTCAATGCCGTGTTGCGGGCGAGAGGCACCCATCGCCGTATGTTGGCCGGCTTCGGGCTGATGTATTTGGCTCTGCTGTTCACCAGTAATATTGCATACAACTTCCTGACCCTTTTCTTGATCGCTGTGTTTATGGAGTTAGGCCGCTACGGTTGGCCGGAACCGCTCATTACCGAAGAACGGAAGGACGCCTGAACGCTTCCTTCCGACGGAGGAATCTGTTATGCCATCAGGGAACCTGAGAAAAAATTATATATATAATGTCAGCATACAGATCGTCTCTCTGTTGACACCTCTCATCACCGCGCCCTATCTGTCGCGCATTTTAGGGGAGAACGGTGTGGGCACGTATAGCTTTGTCCACTCCATTGCCACCTATTTTGCGCTGTTTGCGGCGCTGGGTATGTCCTCTTACGGACTGCGAGAGGTTTCCCGCGTGCGGGACAATCGGGTGCAGGCCTCCCGTCTGTTCTGGGAGCTGTCCATCATCCGCCTTGTCAACACACTGCTGAGTTGTCTGATTTATGTAGGCTTTATTTGGGCCATCGGCGGCGACTGGAAGGTGTATCTGGCTACCGGCTTCACGATTTTGGCGGTGGGCGTGGATTGCACCTGGTATTTCCAGGCCATGGAGAACTTCAAGTCGCTGATGCTCCGCAACCTGCTCATTAAGCTGTTGAGCATCGTACTGATCTTTGCCTTTGTGCACGATGCGGATGACGTGGCCCTGTACTGCGCCATTCAGACGGGCAGCATCTTCCTGTCCAACCTGGCGCTGTGGCCCCAGTTGCGCAAGATGGTGCGTCCCATGCCTCTGCGGCGGCTGCGGTACTCTCGCCACATTCGGGAGGCGCTGGTGTACTTTATTCCCACCATCGCCACTTCGGTGTATACGGTGCTGGATAAGACTATGATCGGTGCCATCACTCAGGATATGGCACAAAACGGCTTCTATGAGAACGCCCACAAAATTGTTAACATCCTGCTGACGGTCATCACCTCACTGAATGTGGTGGTGGGTGTGCGCACTTCTTATTTGTTCGGACAAAATAAAGAAGAGGAGATTCGGGATCATATCCGTAACACCTTCCGCTTTATGTATATGATCTCCTTCCCCATGTGCGCGGGACTGATCGCCTGCGGCTATGGATTCGCGTTGGAGTTCTACGGCGCGAACTTTGCCGAGGCAGGCGTGATGCTGATGATGTTCTCACCGCTTCTGTTTGTCATCGGCACCAGCAACGTGCTGGGTTCTCTGTATCTGACCCCCAGCGGTCAGCGGGCGCGGAGCAACCGCGCCATTATCGCCGGAGCCTGCGTCAATTTGGCGCTGAATGTCCTGCTGATTCCCCGCTTCGGCGCCTACGGCGCCGTGGTGGCATCGGTAATAGCAGAACTGGTGATCTCCGCTATTTATCTGTGGTTCTCTCACGCCTTCATTTCCGCGTGGGAACTGTTGGGCATTGCGTTGCGCTATGCCGCCTTTGCGCTGATCATGTTTGTGCCCATTTACCTGATGGGACGGGTGATGCCGGTGGAGGCTACCACCATTCTGTTGCAGATCGCGGTGGGCGCCGTCATCTATGCGGTGACACTGATCTTGTTCCGCGATCCTGCGTGGAGTGCCTGCAAAGAACTGCTGCGAAAGAAACTCAGACGAAAGTAAATAAGGAGAATGTGTATGAATATTCCCAATGAGTTTTATTTAGAGGAAGAGCGTTGCCATTATACCGTACCGGCCGCGATGAAGCAGGTGTGGGCGGTGGAACTGGACCTGCTGGAAAAGTTGCAGGAGGTATGTGACCGCCACGGTCTGCGGTATTATGCCTGCGGGGGCACCTTGCTGGGCGCCATCCGTCACAAGGGCTATATCCCGTGGGATGACGACATTGATGTGGTGATGATGCGAGAGGACTATGAGAAGCTGTTGGCGGTGGCACCTGAGGAGTTCACCGACCCTTATTTCTTCCAGACCTCCTTTAACGATAAGAATTACAGCCGCGGTCACGCCCAGTTGCGCAACAGCAACACCACGGCGATCATTAACAGCGAGCGGGGTCATTTTGTGTTCAACCAGGGCATTTTCCTGGACATTTTCCCGCTGGATGCGGTGCCGGATGATCCGGCGCAGCAGTTGGCCCATCGCCGTCAGGTGAATGTGTGGAATAAGCTGTTGGCCGCCTCGGTGCGTTACCCCGGCAGTGTGAAGAAAAACGCGGTTAAGGGCTTGATTCACGCTCTGGTGTCGCTCATCCCCTACCGCTGGCTGTATCGCGGGCTGGAAAAGGCCTGCCGCAAGTACAACGGCACCGCCACCAAGCGGGTGGCGATGATCAGCTTTGACACCTTCAGCGATCGGTGGGTCTTCCCCCGTCATTGCTTTGATGAGGTGCTGACCGTGCCCTTTGAGCACACCGAGATCGTGATCCCTGCCGGTTATGATGAGATGCTCACCATTGCCTACGGCGATTATATGACCATGAAGAAGGAAAATAGCTATCACGCCGGCATCTTCTTTGATGCCCAGCGCAGTTACATTGATTACATAAAATAAGAAAAGCCGCTGTCCCCACAGGTGGACAGCGGCTTTTTTATCCGTTTGTTTTGTTCAGTCGGCGGCGGATCCCTTCGGCGATCAGCCACAGCAGCAGGCCGCCTGCGGTAACGGCGGCCACGGTGGGCCAATTCACCAGATCCAAGCGGGTGATGACGAAGTCGCCGGTGTCGGGATCTTGCATGTGGCGGAAGATGGCACGGATATCCCACAGCGCTGCCGCCAGTAAGGCGGCTTTCCCGATCAGTCCTACGGCAAAAGACAGAGGATTGCCTTGCCCCACACTCTTGGCGCGGGTGGGCAGGGTCTCTTGCAGATTCACCGCCTTGGACAGATACCAGGCGCCCAACACGGTCACCAAGGTTTCCGGCAGCATATAGGTGGCGTTATAGGCCAGAGAATAGACCAGCGCCGCCTCAGTGGGGATGGAGAGACCCGCCCACACGGTACAGCCGGCGATCACGTGCAGGATATATCGCATTGCGCCGGTCAGTAGAGCGCCCAACACCAGCGCTGTGCCTTGATTGGACACGGTGCGGCGGAATACGCCGCCCAGTCCCAAAACGGTGAAGGCCAGGAGATAGTCCAGCACCAGTATGGCTACCGCCGCCATGGCAGAGGTGGCATAGGAGAGGGTGCCCATTCCCAACAGCAGTTGAATCAAGGCGTGGGCCAGTGCGGTGAGCAGCCCCCACGGGGTGCCGTGGCGGTAGGCCACCAGCAGCAGGGGGAGGGCGGAGAAGGCAGTGATACTGCCCCCGTAGGGCAGATCCAGCACCTTAACCATACTCAGCACCGTGGCCACGGCCAGCATCAGACCGCTTTCCATCAAGCGTAAGATCTTCTTTTGTTTCATTGTTTGTCCTCCTTATGATACTAACAAGCGAACAAACAAAAAGCCTCCGCCCTGTGGAGCGGAGGTAGATACAGCCTATATGGCTGTCGGTGTTTCGAGAAAACATCCCTCCGCCGGTATTATCCGGATCAGGTCAAAGGGTTGAGCCGAGGCTCTCTCAGCCGTCCGCTATGGACAGCACCCCTTGTTTCGTCTGTTCAGTTGCGGTATCAATATACCACTTGACACGGGATTTGTCAAGGGATGGATTTTTTGCTTTGCCCTCTTGAATAAAATAAGGATATATGTTATAGTAAACTGGTATAAGTATTTGTATGAGAGGAGGGAGAACGGATGAGTCAATACGGATGGAACCCCAATCGATTTGATCAGGTGATGGCGTTGCCCGCTTGTGTAGCGGACTGCTTGACCGTGGCGGGTGCCGAGCAGCTGCGGGTGCTTGTCTGGTTCTCCCGCAACGGGCAAAACGGGGGCGTAAAGGACTACGCCGCCGCCTTAAAAATGAGCGAGCAAGCCTGCGAGAGTTGCCTTCGTTTCTGGGTGGAGCAGGGTGTGCTGATAGAGCGGCAAGGAGTGGCGGCATCCACGGAGTCTGCCACGACAAAGTTACCCGTGACGCGCGCCGCCGCCGTCAAGCCCGTGTGGCAGGAGGTGCTGGCCTATCAGAAGGAGCATCGGGAGTTCACCGCCTTCCTGCAAGAGGTCAGTGCCCGTATGGGGCGCCCCCTCAACCACGGCGACAACGCCACGCTGATGTATCTCGTCACCACCGCCGGTCTGCCGCAGGCGTCGGTGCTGATGGCGGTGGGATACGCTGTGTCGGTGGGCAAGGCCAGCATCCGCTATGTGGAGAATCTGGCGCTCTCTTGGGTGGACGAGGATATCGTCACCCCTGAGCAGGTGGATGCCCGCATCCGTCAGATGCAACGGGAGAGACTGGCCGCGGCCAAGGTGGAGGAGTGGCTGGGACTTACCCGTGCCCTCAATGTCACGCAGGCAAAGATGGCGGATCAGTGGCTCAATGACTGGGGCTTTGACGTAGAGATGCTCCGCCACGCCTATCAGATCACCATGGAGAATTGCAAGGACAAGTACAGTCCGAAATATATGAACACCATCTTGGATCGGTGGCAGGCGGAGGGGATCCGCCGTCCCGATCAGATTCCGGCGGTGGCGGCCAAGAAAAGGGGCCCTGCCGCCACCAATCCCACCGAAAGCAGTCTGGACACCGACGGATTTGAGGAGCAACTGCTGAAATACCGCCCCAAGTTCGACAAATCCTAAGGAGGAACGGGAAATGGCTTATGAGCAACAAGTGATTGACGCGGCCCGTGCCCGTTTGGAAAAGCGGCGCCGCGACGCCGATGGCCAAGCAGCGGCATTACGGGATGAACTGTGCGCCCGCTTCCCTCGTTTGGTGGAGATTGAGCGAGAAAAGGCAGCGGCCATTCCGGAGCTGACCCGTGTCATTTTGGCGGGCGGTGCGCCGGAGGCGGTGGAGGAGATCCGTCGCAAGAATCTGCTGTTACAGCAGGAGATGGCGGATCTGTTGCACGCCGCCGGTTATGACCGAGAGAACTTTGAGCCTCAGTATACCTGTTCCCGTTGCAAGGATACGGGGTATGTGCAGGGGGGCGTGTGCGACTGCTACCGTCGTCTGCTCAAAGAGGAGGCTTGTCGCCGCCTATCGGGTCTATCGGCAATGCGCTTGACCGATTTCGATTCTATGCGGCTGGATTATTATGACGATCGGGTGGACCCCAAGCTGGGTGTCTCGCCTCGCGAGCATATGGCCGACATCGTCCGTTATTGTCGGGAGTATACCGCTCATTTTACGCCTCACAGCGACAGCCTGCTGTTGCAGGGCGCCACCGGTATCGGCAAGACCCATCTGTGTCTGGCTATTGCCCGTGGGGTCACTGAGCAAGGCTTCGGTGTGGTGTACGGCTCGGTACAGCCGCTGCTGCGCCAATTAGAGGCGGAGCGCTTCGGTCGTGCAGAGGGAGACAGCGAGGGGCAACTCACCGGCTGTGACCTGCTGGTGCTGGATGACCTGGGGATGGAGTTTGATACCCCCTTTGCCCGCGCTTGCATCTATAACATTCTCAACGCCCGCCTGCTGGAAGGGCGCCCCACGGTGGTGAGCACCAATCTGGGGCTTCGCGCCTTGCAGGAGCGGTACGGCGACCAGATCGCCAGCCGTATCAGCGGCGGCTTCGTGCCGCTTCTCTGCGTGGGCAACGATATTCGACAGATCATTCGTCGTCAGTCGATGGGCTGATGCTAATACATTATACAGGAGGACTGTGAACCATGGCTAAATTGTGTATGGGTTGTATGAATCCCAAGCCGGAGGCGGAGGGTGTTTGCACCGTCTGCGGATACGATCCGGCGGTGGATCGGAATCCGGAGCATTGTCTGCCGGCGGCCTCTGTGCTGCAAGGGCATTATATCGTAGGTCGTCTGGTCAGCGAGGGCAGCGATCATCTGTTGTATTTGGGCTATGATCGCCAGCTGCGGGAGCCCTGCTTCATTCAGGAGTTTTTCCCTGCCGCCATCGGGCATCGGGATACCATCGGCGGTGTACAGCCGCTGGGTGGCTGTGAGCGGGTGTTTGAGGAGTATGCCGACCGCTTCCGTCAGACTATGCGCACGCTGGCCCGTATGCGGGAATTGCCCGCGGTGGTGCCCGTATATGACATCTTTGAGGAAAACGGCACGGTATATGCCGCCTCGGACTATTGTCAGGGGATGACCCTTACCAAAAAGACTAAACTGGCGGGCGGTCGTTTGCCTTGGGCAGAGGCCAAGCCTTTGTTTATGTCCCTGCTGTCCAGTATGATCCATCTCAACGACGCGGGCATCTATCATTTGGCGCTGTGCCCCGATAATATCCTTATCGGATCCGACGGCAAGGCGCGGATACGGAACTTCTCCATTGCCGCTGCCCGTCAGGCAGGCACCGACCTGATTCCGGAACTGAAAAAGGGATATGCCGCGCCGGAGCAGTATTATGCAGACGAAGAGGTAGGCTCTTTTACCGATGTGTACGGTATGGCGGCCGTGTTGTTCCGCACCGTCACCGGCAACGAGCCCCCTGCCGGCGATAATCGGGCCAAGAACTCCGACGACCTGTTTATGTCGGCGGAAGTGGCAGAGGAACTGACCCAGCCGGTGTGCGTGGCGCTGTTCAACGCTTTGCAGGTGTTGCCGGAGAATCGTACTGCCACCTTGGCAGAATTGCGGAACCAGTTGTCCCTGACCACCACCGTCACCGCTCTGGTGGATGAAGTGGTGGAGGATGTGGGCGCGGACAGCTTCGAGGAGCTGGATAGCGGCCGCTCCGAGATCCGCCCCAAGAAGAATAAACGGCAAAAGAAAAACCGCAAGGTGAATGTGGTGCGCGTGGTGATCCTCTGCGCGGTGGCGCTGTTGCTCATCACCGGCGGTGTCATCGTGGCCAGCCTGTGGCAGGATATTTTCCCGCCGCAGGAAGAGCCGGTGGAATCCACGCCGCTCCCCGTGTTCACCACCTCCTCCAAGACCACCGGCAAGGATGAGAAAAAGGTGTCGGTGGACAATGTGGTGGGACTGGATTATTACGGCCTGCGGGATAAGGAGCTCAACGGCGAGCTGACGCTGGTGCTGGACTATATGACCTTCAGCGACAAGCCGGCGGGCACCATCATTTCTCAGGATCCTGCCGCCGCCGATCTGGTGAAAAAGGGCACTGAGATCAAGGTGGTTATCAGCAACGGTCAAAAGAGCGAAAATATCAAGGTACCGAATGTGGCCGGATGGAAGCAGGAACACGCCAAGGTGTATCTGGAGGCGTTGGGCTTTAAGGTCAAGACGGTAGAGGTGCAGATCTCGGAGTATGAAAAGGGCATCGTGGACAGCGCGTCCCCTGCCTTTGGTACTGAAAAGCGGATGGGTGACACCGTCACCCTGCGCGTCAGCGCGGTAGAGCCTACGGAGCCGCCGGAGGATACCGGCGCCACGGAGGAGACCCCCGAGAGCACCGAAACGGAAGAATAAAGAAACAGTAAAAGACCGATGCGTCGTGGAACGCATCGGTCTTTTTATGTGCCATACAAAAAAGGAACTTATTGGTATAGTAAGAGAGGATCGGTATACAATACTGAGGTAAAGACGTGGCAAAAAGGGATTCATAAAGAATTCACAAATCGCCTATTGACAGATGCGAAAAGTCGTGCTACACTTATATTAGCACTCGGAGGTTGAGAGTGCTAATTCGACAAAAAACGGTGAAGGAGGGAGCCTATGCAGCTGGACTTTCGCAAGTGCCGTATCTTAGCGGCCATTGTAGAGACCTATATCGAGACCGGTGAGCCGGTAGGCTCCAAGGTGCTGGCCGAGATGCTGGGCAACTGTGTTTCCTCCGCCACCATTCGCAACGATATGGCGGCTCTTACCGCCGCCGGTTACTTAGAGCAGCCTCATACCTCGGCAGGGCGGCTGCCCACCCCCAAGGCCCTGCGGCTGTATGTGGACGAGTTGATGGATCGCCGCCCCCTTACCTTGCAGGATCGGGTGGATATTAACACCGCACTGTCGGCGGTGCCGGGTGATGCCACCCGTCTGTTGGAGGAGGCCTGCCGCGTGCTGGCGGATCTCACGGGCCTGGCGGCCATCGCCTCCCGACCCGACGAGGTGGGCACCTGCATCAGCCGCATTGAGGTGTTGCAGATGTCCCCCCGCAATATGGCGGTGGTGCTGGTGCAGGATAACGGGTTCATCCGCACCCGTATGTGCCGCTGTCAGCGGGACATTCCTACCAAGTTCACCCAGGCGCTGGGAGATTATCTTTGCCGCCGCTTCTTGGGCGGTCCTCTCGGTGCCGTCACGGTGGCGGCCATGCAGGAGATCCTGCTGGAATTGGGAGAGGCCGGATTGGCGGTGGCGCCTATCTTGTCCGCCTTCTATGAGTTGGCGCTGGAATGTGCCGATGCGCGGGTGACCGCCGCCGGACAGATGAATCTCCTGCGCCACGGAGAGTATGAGAGCGATCGGGCCCGTGCCTTGTCCGCCTTCCTTTCCGACAAGCAGAAGATCACCGATCTGATGGAGTTAGGCCATTCCCGCGAGGGGGTGCAGATCTATCTGGGCGGGGATATGTATCCGGAGCTGACCGGCTCCAGTTTGATCCTTGCTCGGTATTCCTTGGGTAAACGGGGCAAGGGCACCATCGGTCTGATCGGTCCCAACCGTATGAACTACGCGGATCTTATCGCCCGTATGGAATACTTCGCCGCCAATCTGGGACGGCTGATGAGTGAATTATTTGAAGAAACCGAAGCCTTGGACTTCGGTTAAGGAGGCACATACAAGATGGAGAATGAAAACAAGACCGTACAACCCGAAGAGGTTGTGGAACCGGTGACCGAACTCACCGAAGAGAAAAAACCGAAAAAAACCTCTAAAACCGCGGAGTTGGAAAAGAAACTGGCGGCTAAGGAAGAGGAACTGGCGGCGCTGACCGACCAGTATCAGCGGATGTTGGCGGAATACGCCAACTACAAGCGCCGCACCGATCAGGAGAAGTTGCAGATCGGCACCTTCACCAAGGCGGAATTGCTCGCGGGTCTGCTGACCAGCGTGGACAATATGGAAAAGGCCATTGCCGCCCCCGCCGGTGAGGATTACAAGACCGGTGTGGATCTGGTGCTTCGTCAGTTTGTGGAAGCCCTGCACAAGTTGGGGCTGGAAGAGATCGGCGTGGAGGGCGAGCCCTTCGACCCCAACATCCACAACGCGGTGATGCGGGAGGATGCCGACGGGGTGGACGAGGAGATCGTGGCCGCCGTGTTCCAAAAGGGCTATAAGATGGGGGATCGCGTCCTCCGTCCGGCGATGGTCAAGGTCGCCAACTGATATAGGGCTAATAAGGAACATTCCTTTTAGATATACAATTTCGTACAAACATTATTTACTATTACAGGAGGTAATTATTATGGCAAAGATTATTGGTATTGACCTGGGTACGACCAATTCCTGCGTAGCAGTTATCGAGGGCGGCGAGGCCGTCGTCATCCCCAACGCCGAGGGCGCCCGCACCACTCCCTCTGTGGTATCCTTTAAGAAGGACGGCGAGCGTGTGGTAGGTCGTGTGGCGAAGCAGTCCGCTGTGTCTGCTCCCGACCGCACCATTTCTTCCATCAAGCGCGATATGGGTACCGACCGCAAGGTCACCATCGATGGCAAGAGCTACACCCCTCAGGAGATCTCTGCGATGATCCTGCAAAAGCTCAAGGCGGACGCCGAGGCCTATCTGGGTGACACCGTCACCGAGGCGGTCATCACCGTGCCTGCCTACTTCACCGATGCGCAGCGTCAGGCCACCAAGGATGCCGGTAAGATCGCCGGCATGGAGGTCAAGCGCATCATCAACGAGCCCACCGCCGCGGCGCTGGCCTACGGCATTGACAAGGAGACCGATCAGAAGATTATGGTCTATGACCTGGGCGGCGGTACCTTCGACGTGTCCATCATTGAGATGGGCGACGGCGTGCAGGAGGTGCTGGCCACCGCCGGTAACAACCGTCTGGGCGGCGACGACTTCGACCAGAAGATCGTGGACTGGATGGTCGCTTCCTTCAAGGCGGAGACCGGTGTGGACCTGTCCGCCGACAAGATGGCGGCGCAGCGTCTGCGCGAGGCGGCAGAAAAGGCCAAGATCGAGCTGTCCGGTTCCACCAGCAGCAACATCAATCTGCCCTTCATCACTGCCGATGCCACCGGTCCCAAGCACTTGGATCTGACCCTGACCCGCGCTAAGTTCAACGAGCTGACCGCTTCTCTGGTGGAGGCCACCATGGCTCCCGTGCGTCAGGCATTGTCCGACTCCGGTTTGTCCGCTTCTCAGATCGACAAGGTACTGCTGGTGGGCGGTTCCACCCGCATCCCCGCGGTGCAGGAGGCCATCCAGAAGTTTATGGGCAAGGAGCCCTTCAAGGGCATCAACCCCGATGAGTGCGTGGCTATGGGCGCGGCGCTGCAAGGCGGCGTGCTGGGCGGCGAGGTCAAGGGCCTGCTGCTGCTGGACGTGACTCCTCTGTCCTTGGGCGTGGAGACCATGGGCGGGGTGATGACCAAGGTCATCGACCGTAACACCACCATCCCCACTAAGAAGATCCAGATCTTCTCCACCGCCGCTGACAACCAGCCCTCTGTGGAGGTGCACGTGTTGCAGGGTGAGCGTGAGTTTGCTCGTGATAACAAGACCTTGGGTATGTTCCATCTGGATGGCATCGCCCCCGCCCGCCGCGGTGTGCCTCAGATCGAGGTCACCTTTGATATCGACGCCAACGGCATCGTGAACGTGTCCGCCAAGGATCTGGGCACCGGCCGTGAGCAGAAGATCACCATCACCTCCAATACCAATATGTCCAAGGAGGACGTGGAAAAGGCGGTGCGCGAGGCAGAGCAGTATGCCAGCGAGGATAAGGCCCGCCGCGAGGCGGTAGACACCCGCAACAATGCGGATCAGATGGTGTATCAGTCCGAGAAGACCATCGAGGAGATGGGCGACAAGATCGATGCCGCCGACAAGGAAGACCTGCAACAGAAGTGCGATGCTCTGAAAGAGGCTCTCAAAGGCGAGGACATCGAGGCCATCAAGCAGAAGCAGGAGGAGCTGACCAAGGCCTTCTATGCAGTCAGCGAGAAGCTGTATCAGGCGGCCGCGGCTGCTCAGGGCGCTCCCGATGGCGGTGTAGGCCCCGACGGTGCCGCTACCCCCGACGGTGACGGCTTCTATGATGGTACGGTGAACTAATTTGCACATCCGACACCGCCCGACATCTGTTGGGCGGTGACTGGTGTTTTTAAGGAGAGATCCTATGGCGGATAAACGCGATTATTACGAGGTGTTGGGTGTCAACAAAAACGCCTCGGATGACGAGATCAAAAAAGCCTATCGCAAAATGGCGAAGGAATATCATCCCGACCTGTATCCCGGTGACAAGGTGGCCGAGGCCAAGTTCAAAGAGGTGGGCGAGGCCTATGAGGTGCTGTCGGATGCGCAGAAGAAGAGCCGCTACGACCAATTCGGTCACGCGGGTGTGGATCCCAACTTCGGCGCCGGCGGGGCCGGTGGCTGGGGTGGCGGTGTCAACGTTGATTTCGGGGACATCGGAGACATTTTCTCCTCCTTCTTCGGCGGTGGATTCGGCGGCGGTACCCGTCGGCAGAATCCCAATGCTCCCCGACAAGGTACCGATGCAGGGGTCAACGTCTTCATCTCCTTTGAGGAGGCAGCCAAGGGCTGTAAGAAGAAGGTGGACGTGCAGCGCATCACCACCTGCGGCGATTGCGGCGGCAACGGCGCCAAAAAGGGCACCAGCCCCACCACCTGCCCCGAGTGCGGCGGCAGCGGTCAGGTGGCCCGTGCCCAGCGTACCCCCTTCGGTGTAATGCAGACCCAGTCCCCCTGCACCCGTTGTCAGGGTCGTGGGCGCATCATTGAGAGTCCCTGCCCCTCTTGCGGCGGTCAGGGTCGGGTGCGCAAAACCGAGCAGGTGGGCATCAACATACCCGCCGGCATCAACGACGGGCAGGTCATCACCATCCCCGGCCGCGGCAATGCGGGTCAGAACGGCGGTCCTGCCGGTGATTTGCAGGTGCAGGTGTCGGTACGTCCTCATCCTCTGTTTGAGCGGGACGGCTTCAACATCTGGTACGAACTGCCTATCACCTATGCGCAGGCCTGTCTGGGCGCCGAGGTGGAGATCCCCACCTTGGATGGCAAGATGGAATATTCCATCAAAGAGGGCACCCAGCCCGGGGACGTTCTCCGTGTCCGCGGCAAGGGTATCCCTTACCTTAACGGGCGGGGCACCGGCGATCTGCTGCTGAAAGTGGTGGTGGAGGTGCCTAAGAACCTCAACAAAGAGCAGAAGAAGATCCTGCAAGAGTTTGAGGCCGCCACCGGTGATAAGCAGTATCAAAAGCGCAAAAGTTTCTTTGATAAGCTGAAAAAAGGATTTTAATAAAAAAGGTCGCTATCCGTTAGGACAGCGACCTTTTATCATTTTTCTTATTTCTCCTCGATGACCTCTTTGCCACCCATATAGGGGCGCAGGGCCTCGGGGATGCGGACGGAGTATTTCTCACCGTCAAATTGCAGGTTGTTCTCCAAGAAGGCGATGAGCATACGGGGGGGCGCCACCACCGTGTTGTTGAGGGTGTGGGCCAGATACTTAGCTCCGTCGGCACCCTTGACACGGATGCCCAAGCGGCGGGCCTGCGCATCGCCCAGATTGGAGCAGGAGCAGACCTCGAAATACTTGCCCTGCTTGGGGGACCAGGCCTCCACGTCGTAGGACTTGACCTTCAGGTCTGCCAGATCGCCGGAGCAGCACTCCAAGGTGCGCACGGGAATATCCAGCGAGCGGAACAGCTCCACAGAGTAGCTCCACATCTTGTTAAACCAGTCCATACTCTCCTCGGGCTTGCAGATGACGATCATCTCCTGCTTCTCGAACTGGTGGATGCGGTAGATGCCTCGCTCCTCGATGCCGTGGGCACCCTTCTCCTTGCGGAAGCAGGGAGAGTAGCTGGTGAGGGTCAGGGGCAGCTCCGCCTCGTTCGTAAAGGTGTCGATGAATTTACCGATCATGGAGTGCTCGCTGGTGCCGATGAGATAGAGGTCCTCGCCCTCGATCTTGTACATCATAGCGTCCATTTCCTCGAAACTCATAACGCCGGTCACCACGTTGGAGCGGATCATAAAGGGCGGGATGCAATAGGTGAAGCCCTTGTCGATCATAAAGTCGCGGGCATAACTGAGCACTGCGGAGTGCAGACGGGCGATGTCTCCCATCAGGTAATAGAAGCCTTCGCCGGCTACCTTACCGGCCGCGGCCTTGTCGATGCCGTTGAACTTGGCCATAATATCGGTGTGGTAGGGGGTTTCGAAGGTGGCGGGGGCGGCCTCGCCGTAGCGCTGCACCTCCACGTTGTCCTCGTCGTTCTTACCGATGGGCACCGAGGGGTCAATGATGTTGGGGATCTTCATCATCCGCTCGGTCAGTTCCTTTGCCAGCTCCGCCTCCTGCTGTTCCAGTTCGGCCAGCTCTGCCGCCTGTTGAGAGACCAGCTGCTTCTTTGCCTCGGCTTCTTCCCGCAGACCCTTCGCCATCAAACCGCCGATCTCCTTACTGATCTTGTTGCGGTTGGCGCGCAGGTCGTTGGCGCGGGTGTTGACCTCCCGCTTCTTCTGGTCCAGTTCGATGACCTCGTCCACCAGCGGCAGTTTGTTATCCTTAAACTTCTTGCGAATATTTTCTTTGACGATCTCGGGGTTTTCCCGTACAAATTTAATATCCAGCATACTCTGTATCCTCCGTCCGTTGGGCTGTATGCCCTTTCATAATATGTCAGTATAACACACCGAGCGGGGGTTTTCAAGAGTTTTCCGTGGGAAGTTGGCAGGAAGTTTGCGGGAAGAAAGAAAAAAGGGAGTGCCAATAGTGACACTCCCTAAAAATCAACCCCACTCAGTCGTCGCGGGCGGCCTTGGCGGCATTTTGCAGCATGCCCCGCAGGTCAATGGTGCAGCCGGCCACTGCGTCCGTCTTTCCGTCGTCCGCCAACTGTAAACCCGCCAGCTGAGCCGCGGTTTTGCCGCGGGCATAGGTGCCGAAGGCGTTGGCCTGCTCGTACCATTCTCTCTCGATGCCGGAGGCTTTTTTCATCCCGTAGGCATCTCCCATCTCCCGTTTGGATTGGATCCCACCGGATACGGTGGTAAACATCCCGTCAGTGATGGTGAGTTTGGCTTCCAAGGCATCGGTGACACAGCCGGTGATCCGATCACCGCTGTCCAGGGTCACCGCCGCCATCTCCACGTCGTATTGGGCCCGTTCCTCGCCGGCGGAGGGGGAGCGGGTGGCGGTGATCGCCAGTTGCAGATCATTGCCGGAGCGGATATCCGCCACCACAGCGGCGTCACCGGCGCGGCGCACCGCCAGAATGAAGTCGGTGAGGATCAGGTCGCACCCCTCAATCTGCTCGCTTTTTCCGTCGGTGGCGGCCAAGGCGGACACCTCTGCCACGGTCTTTCCTTCTACAAACTCGCAGAACTCCTCCACCTGCTCGTGCCACGGGGTGGCGGTGTCACCGTTTTCTCCCACATCCTCAGTGGTGGGCTGGTAGCGGTCCCCCCGTTCCCCTTTGGTGGTGAGATCCGCCACCGGCTGAGGGACTCCCTCTTTGAGGGTCACCACATAGTCCAGTTCGTCTGCGGTGCAGTCGGTGATGCGACCGGTGGTGTCCAGCACCACCGCCGCCACGGTGACCTTGACACGCGTGGTGTCGGCGCTGTGCATGGTGACAGTGCTCACCGTGCCCAGTCCCAGTTTGCGGTGGGCGGTGTCGCTTCCTGCGTCGGACGACATGGGGTTTTTCTCATCCTCTCCGCATCCGCTCAGGAGCAGGAGCAGTAAACAAAGAGTGAGTGCCATCATTCGTTTCATCGTGATTCCTCCGTTTTTTCATACTTGGTGTTAGTATGAGGAGAAATTGGCGCTTTATGCAAAAAAAAGAGGGGAGGCCATCGGCTTCCCCTCTTTTTTGTTACACATACTTACGCGCCGAAGAAATGACGGTGCACGGCTTCCACCGCACGGTCCGCATCCTTCTTCTCCACCAGAACGGACACGCGGATCTCGCTGGAGGAGATCATCTGGATGTTGATGTTGGCATCGGCCAGCGCCTCGAACATACCGGCGGCTACGCTCTCGTGGGTCTCCATACCGGCGCCCACGATGGATACCTTAGCCACGTCCTTCTCCACCATCAGTTCCTTAGCACCTACCATGTCGCAGTATTCGCGCAGCACCTCAGCGGCCTCGTCAGCGTCACCGGCAGGGACGGTGAAAGCGATATCCTTGGTGCCGTCGCGACCCACGGATTGCAGAATGTTGTCTACGCAGATGTGAGCCTTAGCCACACGGGAGAACACCTTGAAGGCAATACCGGGGCTGTCCGGCACGCCCACTACCGCAACACGGGCCACGCTGTCATCCTTCGCCACGCCCTTGATCAACATTTTTTCCATATTCGTAACCTCCTTGACCTTGGTGCCTGCCGCCACGGTAATGCTGGACAGCACCTCTAATTCAACGTTGTATTTTTTCGCCATTTCCACCGAGCGGTTGTTGAGCACCTGAGCGCCGGAGGTTGCCATCTCCAACATCTCGTTATAGGTGATCTCGTCCAGCTTGCGGGCACCCGGGATCTTACGGGGATCGGCGGTGTAGACACCCTCTACGTCCGTATAGATCTGGCACAGATCCGCCCGCATAGCGGCGGCGATGGCCACGGCGCTGGTATCGGATCCGCCGCGACCCAAGGTGGTGATATCATCGTAACGGTTGAGGCCCTGGAATCCGGCTACGATCACGATGCGCTTCTTGTCCAGCTCTGCGCGGATGCGCTCGGGATTGACCCGCTTGATACGGGCGGCGCTGTACTTGCTGTTGGTCTCAAAGCCTGCCTGCCAGCCCAGCAGAGAGATGGCGGGATAGCCCAGAGAATCAATAGCCATAGCCAGCAGGGAGATGGAGATCTGCTCGCCGGCAGACATCAGCATATCCATTTCCCGCTTACTGCCGCGAGGGTTGATCTCCCGCGCCTTTTCGATCAGGTCGTCGGTGGTGTCGCCCTGTGCGGACACGACAACGACCACGTCATTCCCTTTTTTGTAGGTGTCGGTGACGATCTTGGCCACCCGCAGCACCTTGGCGGCGTCCGCAACGGAGCTGCCGCCGAATTTTTGTACGACTAACATATTATGCACCCCTTTGGTGAATCAAAATAAACTACTATGAAAAGTCGGTGGACCCGACGAATCAACAAGCGAACATACGCAGACGGCTCTGCAAGGTGACATGGGGCAGGGCGGTGACGGCATCCAGCAGTGCTCCCTCGGTCATAGCGGGGGAAACGAAGGCCAGTTGCCCCTCTTCCTGCTCGATAAAGGATACAGGACCGAAGGCATCGGTGATGGCCTGCACGGCGGCAGGCTTGTCCTCATAGGAGAAGCGCAGCAGCATACGAACCGTAGCCAAGCGGTGGTCCGCCACATAATCTTCCTGTGCCGCCTCCCAGAAGAGAGGCTTGCGGGTGACCTTGTGGCGCACCTCGTCGATCACGTCCGCTACCACGGCACTGGCGGTGGGCAGCTTGCCCGCGCCGCGTCCGATGAAGGCGGTATCGCCCACGCTGTCGCCCTTGACGGTGATGCCGTTGAATACGTCGTCCACATTGGCCAACGTATGGTCACGGGGCAGGATCATGGGCGCCACCATACAGAAGATGCTTCCGTCCTCGCGGCGTGCGGTACGTCCGATGAGCTTGATGACACCGCCCAAGGCCGCTGCATACTGTACATCGGCGGCGGTGATAGCGGTGATGCCCTCGGTATATACACATTCGGGATACACGTGTCGACCAAAGGCCAGTGCCGCCAGAATGCAGATCTTGCGGCAGGCATCGTGCCCTTCGATGTCGGCGGAGGGATCCCGCTCTGCATAGCCCAGTTGCTGCGCCAGAGAGAGGGCTTGCTCAAAGGACATTCCTTCCCGAATCATCTTGGTGAGCATAAAGTTGGTGGTGCCGTTGAGGATGCCTGCCACCTCTTCGATGCGGTTGGCGGCCAGGCACTGGTCCAGAGGCCGCAGGATCGGAATGCCGCCGCCCACGCTGGCCTCGAACAGGAAGTTGAGGTTGCCCTCGCGGGCGATGGCCAGCAGTTCGTCACCCTTGGCAGCCACCAGTTCTTTATTGGAAGTGACTACACTCTTGCCGGCCAGCAGGCAGGCCTTCACGAAGTCGTAGGCGGGATGGAGACCGCCCATGGTCTCCACCACGATGGAGATCTCCTCATCCTGTAAAATATCGTCAAAGTTGGTGGTGAACCGATCTGCATAGGACAGCTCGGGGAAGGTGCGCAGGTCCAGAATCCGCTTCACATAGACGGATTCGCCGGCTTTGCGGGCGATGCCCTCGGCGTTGTTCATCAGGATCTCGGCAACACCGGAACCTACCACGCCGTGACCTAATATGGCGATGGAAATCATTGTATCATCCTTTTCTTTTGGGTCGTGTGTCAGGGGGTCGGTTCCGATACAAGATCGGACTGGGTTGATTGGGTGGAGTATGTAGTGTCGGCGGTTGTATCCGACACGGTGGTGGACTCCACGGGCTCTGTTGAGGAGGTCGTGGTAGTGGTGGTTGTTGTGGTAGTGGTGGTTGTGCTTGCGGTGGTGGTCGTAGTAGTGGTGGCTGTGGTCGTAGTGGTCGTAGAGGCGGTGGTGATATTCGTGGAGGTGTCGGATACATCCGACACGTCGGAAGAATCCGATACGTCGGAGGTGTCTCCTTCTCCGTTGACATTTTCGCCGTGAAGCTCACAGGGGCCGGGCTTGAAATCGGTCTTGTAAACACCCTTCTCCTTCTTGGTGCAGGCCTCGGTGGCCAACTGACCGGATTCGGTGCAGTATTCCAGCACTTCTACTCCGCCGGGCATATCAAAGTCCTTGATTTGCAGATCTTGGTGCAGGACCTTCATCGCTTTGTTCCACAGGCTTCGGGCATAGCCGGTCTGCGCCTTGGTGAGTTCCTGATTGTTGTCATAGCCGAACCAGCTGGAGGCACAGTAGTAGGCGGTGCCTCCCACGAAATACACGTCCTTCTCGCTTTCGGAGGTACCGGTCTTACCGAAGACCGGCCAATCCTTCCAGTATTGACCCAGTCCGGTGTAAGCAGTACCTTGCTGTACCACGCGCTGCATCAGTCGCACCATAATATAGGCGGTCTGGGGATCCAGTGCGGGGTCGGAGCGCTGTCCGCCGGTGAGGAGAATCGTCTCATTGTCGTCCTTGCCGCGGGTTACCTCGTAGTAGGTGTAGGGCTCGCTGTAATAGCCGCCGTTGCCGAAGATGGCATAGGCCGCCGCCATCTCACGGGCGGTGGCGCCGTCGGTGAGCGCGCCCAGCGCCATGGGGGACAGGTCGATGTCGGTGTGGATCTGTCCGCCCACCGCCTTGGAATCCACTAAGGTAGTCAGGCGGAAGGTGTTGACGGCGTAATCGTAGCTGCGCTGAGGAGTCAGCAGTTGCACCAGACGGGCGGCGGTGGTGTTGAGGGATTTTTGCAGAGCAATGCCCAGCAATACGTCGCCGTTGTCGGGTGTATCTTTTCTTTCATAGTTGTGGGGCCATTTTTTACCGTTGACCAGTGTGATGGGGGCATCCCGCAGCATAGAGGAATAGTGCACCAGATTCTCGGCAATGGCCGGTCCGTAAGAGGTGATGGGTTTCATCGAGGAGCCGGGGGAACGGACCGACTGGGTGGAGCGGTTGAGCACACGGTTGGCGGTCTTTTCGCCTCGCCCGCCGATGGTGGCCACCACGCGACCGGTATAATCCACCGCGAAGAAAGCGGTCTGGGGATCTTCCTCGTCCTTCTCCCGATGGGTGGGATAGTTGCTGTCGTCGGCATAGATGGCTTCCACCTTCGCCTGCACCTCAGGATCCTCGGCGGAGTAGATGTTCAGACCGCCGTAAAAGACCATATTGTTGGCATAGTTGTAGGTGTAGCCGTACTCTTCCATCAGATCGGCGATGACATCCTCCACCACCAGATCCACGTAATAATCCTGCACCGGCTGACGGACGGCACTGCTCTTGAAGACCAGTTCTTCGCCCAGTGCATTGAGATACTCATCCTTGGTGATGAAGCCGACCTCGTACATTTTAGCCAGCACCAGCTGCTGACGTTGCCGCACATTCTCGGGATGGAGGTAGGGGTCGTACATACTGGGGTTGTTGGTGATGCTGGCCAGCACAGCGCATTCGGCCAGACTCAGCTCCTCCAACTCTTTACCAAAATAAGAGCGGGCACCGATGCCTACGCCCACCAGATCGCCGGTGAGGGGTACGTTATTGAGATAACCTTCAATGATCTCGTCTTTTGTGTATTCGCTGGCCTCCATGGCGGAAGCGGCTAAAATCTCATTGAGCTTACGCTTGATGCTGTGATCCTTTTCTTGGGTGGTCACCTTGATAAGCTGTTGGGTGATGGTGGAGCCGCCGTACTCGTTGGAGCCCAGACTGAACACGCGGTTGAGCACCAGATTGATCATAGCGCCGGCGGTGCGCTTCCAGTCCACGCCCTCGTGATCCCAAAAGCGCTCGTCCTCGATGGCTACCACCGCGTTTTGCATGTTCATGGGGATCTTGTCCAGATCCACCCAAACGGAGGTGCCGCCTTGCAGATTGTGGTAAGGCTCAAACTCGCCCTTGTCGTTCTTCACATAGATGACCGAGCGGTTGTCCATGGACATCTCGCCCAGAATGGGGATGTACTGGTCAGGGTCAAAGGTGCCCATCACGTAGATGGCCAACACACCGCCTACGACAGTCAGGGTGATGACCAGAATGAGGGCACCGGCCACTACGGTGTGGCCCAGTCGCCGCCAAAAGCGATGTCTCCGCTTCTTGCGTTCGGGGGAGGGATGGAACAGGGCGGACAGCCCTTTCTTGATCCAGCCCAACAAGACCAATGCCCAGGCCGCTAGGGTGTCTTTTATTTTTCGGAGATCCATATCGTGTACTCCTTTCTCCTACATCTGTGTGCCACAAGAGCAGGCAGAACATATTCCTACCCATTATAATACTTAAATTAATACACACTAATAGTATTGCAAAATGCCGCAAATGTCAAACCTTTCTTTTGCATTTCTTTATTTTTCCGCACTTTTTCCGAAATAATGAAACAAAAACAAAAAAGCTTGTATTTTTTGCCCTACATGGAAACACCCTATCCTTGGAATGAGGTGGTTGTGCATGTCAAAAACAGTGAAAACGGTGCTTTGGTCGGTGACGGTGGCTTGCCTGCTGGCGGCGGTGATCTTATTTGTGCTGTTCCGCTATTTTTTGCCGGTGGCAGGAGAACGGCTGGGACCGGCCCCCTATACCATTGGAGTGTGGCAGGGGCAGGTGGCGGTGTTTGAAGGGGATCAACCCTTTCCCCGTCAGGTGTACGAGGTGTTTGTCAACGGACTTCCCGAAGAGATGCGCCGTCAGTTGACGGAAGGGGTGCCGGTACAGACCGAGGACGAGCTGTCGGTGCTTTTAGAGGATTTTACGGGATAAAAAAGTGACCGCCTCGTGAGAGACGGTCACTGTGTGGTATGGTATTAGCCCAGGAAGTTTTCGGGCTTGCACTTCTTAACGACCTTTTTGTCGAAGGTGATGTCCACCTTCTTGGCCAGCTCGTCCACTTCCTTGTCAAACTCTTCGTATTTCAAAGCAGAGACGATGGCTTCGTAGGAATCGGTGAACAGGTCCGCGGGCTCGTTGATGTCCAGACGGACGATGAGAGCGGCGGTGGGGGTGGAACCACCGGCCTTGTACTCCACTACCTTAGCGGAGCCCACCTCCACGTCGCGGATGGCCTTGACCAGATTCTCATCCATGTCGTTGGCGTCGCTGTCCTGACGGTTGTCCTCGTCCTTGGTGGCCTCTACCTTGTCGCCCTCTTTGGCGTTGGACTTGTTGTACTCGTCCATGACCGCTTCAAAGTTCTTGTCCTTGTTATACTCATCCAAATAGCCGTTCAGCTTGTCGGTGATTTCTTTCTTGCCTTTTTCGTCCAGCTCCTTGCCGTCACTGCCGGTGAGGGAGATGGAGATCATCTTGTAGGACAGATAGTTCTCTTCGAAGTACTTCTTCTGGTCGGCCTCCTTCACCTCGCGGCTGCCGCCTTTGCCGTACAGGCCGTAGAAAGCGGCGCGCTCGTTCAGGTCAATGGCCTTGTAGACGGTGAGGAAGTTCTCGTTGCTGATACCCAGAGGCAGGTAGGCGTCCTGAGCGAACTCCTTCAGCTCTTCGTCCAGCGCCTTCACGTCCTCTTCCAGCCAAGAGAGGTTGTTGTCTTTCAGGATCTTCTCCAACGCGGTCTGGCGCTTGATGTGGTCCTGAGTGGCACGGATAACGAACTCGGAGAAGGGCAGCTTTTCGGCTGCATCGCCCTCGCCGTAGGTGAAGGACTGCTCCCACACGGAAGTGTACTGATCGGGATACATCTCGGCATAGTAGTCGTACTGATAGTAACCCTGATTGTAGTACAAGTTGTAGAACTCGTTATACAGATAGGCCAGATACTCGCCGGTGGACAGCTCTTTGTCACCGGTGGTGGCTACATCGCCGGTACCCTTGAGGGTGATCTTGGGCATGGTGCAACCGGTCAGCAGCACTGACAGGAGCAGTGCCATCGCCAGCACAGACAAGAGAATACGTTTGATCTTCATAATGGTGTTCCTCCTTGATATGGACACTTAATCCCAATCATTATACTGCATAAAATGGGGTTTGTCCAGTGTTTTTTATAACAATTTTCACCGCTTCTTTGTCAAGAAGAGGATGGGAAGTCCGTGGCGGAAAAACACCACAAAAAATCGCAAAAAAGCACCCTTTTCTCTGCAAAAAAATCCGTTTATTTTTCACAAAATCCTATTCAGATTATTGACACGAAAAACGTTTGCGAGTATTATTATTGGGTAAGAATATGCCCCTCATTCCGTATTTAAGGAAAGGATCGATCAATTTATGGCTGAATCTACGCGTTTGGTTGGAACGGTATCCCGCGGCATCCGTTGCCCCATCATCCGTCAGGGCGATGACCTGGCGGCGCTGGTGGCGGACAGCGTGCTGGCGGCGGCAGAGAGCGAAGGCTTCTCTCTGCGTGACAAGGACGTCATCTCCATCACCGAGTCCATCGTGGCCCGTTCTCAGGGCAACTATGCTTCGGTAGAGGCGATCGCCGCCGATGTGCGGGCGAAACTGGGCGGCGGCACCATCGGCGTGCTGTTCCCCATTCTGTCCCGCAACCGCTTTGCTATTTGTCTCAAAGGTATTGCTATGGGCGCCAAGAAGGTGGTGCTGATGCTCAGTTATCCTTCCGACGAGGTGGGCAACCATCTGATCTCTCTGGATCAGTTGGACGAGGCGGGGGTCAACCCCTATTCCGACGTGCTCACGTTGGAGAAATATCGGGAGCTGTTCGGGGAGAACAAGCACGAGTTCACCGGCGTGGATTATGTGCAGTATTACGGCG
The DNA here is from genome assembly GCA_045659145.1 of Acutalibacteraceae bacterium. Lineage (GTDB taxonomy): Bacteria > Bacillota > Clostridia > Oscillospirales > Acutalibacteraceae > UBA5905. The sequence goes on from JAZOWI010000011.1 coordinate 30,998, forward strand.
ACCTGATCCGTGAGGCGGGCGCCGAGGTGGAGATCATTTTCGCCAATCAGCCCCGCGCTATTCTGGACTATGCCGACCACGTGCTGACCTGCGACATCCACACCCGTGCCCGCACCAAGCGGATCCTGCTGGCCGCCGGCGCCAAGGTGGTGTGCGGACTGGACGACATCCTCAATGCTCCCGTGGACGGCAGCGGCTACAATGAGCGTTACGGTCTGCTGGGTTCTAACAAGTCCACCGAGGACACCATCAAGCTGTTCCCCCACGCCTGTCAGGATCTGGTGCTGGATATCCAGCGCCGTATCAACGAGGCCACCGGCAAGCACGTAGAGGTCATGGTCTACGGCGACGGTGCCTTCAAGGACCCTCAGGGCAAGATCTGGGAGTTGGCGGATCCGGTGGTCTCTCCCGCCTTCACCGACGGCTTGGTGGGCACCCCCAACGAGTTGAAACTCAAATATCTCGCGGACAACGACTTCAAGGATCTGTCCGGCGAGGAGCTAAAAAAAGCCATCTCCGAGAGCATCCGCAAGAAGGACAGCGACTTGGTGGGCAATATGGCCTCTCAGGGCACCACGCCCCGTCAGTTGACCGACCTGATCGGCTCTCTGTGCGACCTGACCAGCGGCTCCGGTGACAAGGGCACCCCCGTGGTCTTGGTGCAGGGTTATTTCGACAATTATACCAACTGATAGTAAGGGGAGGAAACGAAAATGATCGATTTCAATGCCAACGTCCGTCCTGAAGAGATGGAGCGAATCGTAAATTTTGATTTGGCCAATGCCTTTATCGATGCACAGGTGGAGGCCATCCGTGCTCAGGTAGGCGACAAGAAGGTGTTGCTGGCACTGTCCGGCGGCGTGGATTCCTCCGTGGTGGCCGCCCTGCTGATCAAGGCCATCGGTAAGCAGTTGGTGTGCGTGCACGTCAACCACGGTCTGATGCGCAAGGACGAGTCCGAGAACGTCATCAAGTTGTTTAAGGATGGTCTGGATGCCAACCTGATCTACGTGGATGCCACCGACCGTTTCCTGAACCTGTTGGCGGGTGTGGCCGACCCCGAGAGCAAGCGCAAGATCATCGGCAAGGAGTTCATCGAGGTGTTTGCCGACGAGGCCCGCAAGCTGGAGGACATTACTTATTTGGCGCAAGGCACCATTTATCCCGACATTCTGGAATCCATCAAGGCGGCGGAGGGTAAGAAGGCGGTCAAATCCCATCACAACGTGGGCGGTCTGCCGGAGGACTTGCAGTTTGAGCTGGTGGAGCCCATTAAGCTGTTGTTTAAGGATGAGGTGCGCGTAGTGGGTGAGGCCTTGGGTTTGCCCCACGCCATGGTATATCGTCAGCCGTTCCCCGGCCCCGGTCTGGGTGTACGCTGCTTGGGTGCCATCACCCGTGACCGTCTTCACGCCCTGCGGGAGGCGGATGCCATCCTCCGCGAGGAGTTTGACAATTGCGGCCTGAACGAGAAGGTGTGGCAGTACTTTGTGGTGGTGCCGGATATCAAGAGCGTGGGCGTGAAGGATGAGAGCCGCTACGAGGGCTGGCCCGCCATCATCCGCGCCGTGAACACCACCGACGCCATGAGCGCCACCATCGAGGAGATCCCCTATGCGGTGCTGCACAAGATCACCGATCGCATCACCCATGAAGTAGAGGGCATCAACCGTGTGCTGATGGATCTGACCCCGAAGCCCGTGGGCACTATTGAGTGGGAATAATCTTCAATATCAAAAAGGGCTCTGTGCCATCGGCACAGAGCCCTTTTACTATACTTTTTATTCATCCATGTAGAAATGGAGGAACCACGCCTTGCTGAATGCAAAGTTGAAGTTCTCGTGGGTGTTGTGAATAAGTACGCTGTATACGTTGATGCACTGGGCAAAGTATTTGGCGGACAACAGCAGGAACAGCACCAAGGCACAGCCGATACCCACCGTGATGTTGACCCATGTGACAAAGGGGAGAATGAGCACGATGCTCAGTCCGAAGATGAGGGCGGTGATGAAGCAGTGGATGAAGAAATAGATGGTCTCGGCGCTGAACAGGTTGTCCATCACGTACTTGGCGCGGCTGAACACTTTTTTGGTAATGGGGTTGCCCTGCTTGTCCACCTCTTTGGTCTTTTTCTCCACAAAGAACTTCTTTCCTTTTTTATAAATAGTGTCCCGATAGCATTGCTGGATGATCTCCTTTTTGAGATGCTCCGGTTTGATGCCGAACAACACGGTGATGGTCTGACAGCACAGCCAGTAGGCCTCTTTGTAGATGCGGTAGCGGATGATGATGTTGGCAAACAGAATGCCTACCACGGCGGTGGCGAAGAAGATGAGGCCCTTCACCTGCCACGTGAGGATCTCCTGCGAGAGGGCAAAGGGAATGAGGAAGGAGAACATTGCCAGGTAGACGGTGATGATTTGATCCCGTTTGCTCTGTTGCAGGGTCAGTTCTGCGATGGCGCGCTCGTGGAGACTGTTCAGGTCGATGTCGATCTCGGCTTTTTTCGCCTCCTGAGGGATAGGGGTCACGATAAAGGGCGTGGTCTCTTTTTTGTCTTTTTTGCAAGGGCAGCGGCTCATACAAGCACCTCCTCATAGGGTTGGGCGGGGATGTGCTTGTGCACGATCTCCAAAAGTTTTTGATGATTCTCCGTGTGGTTGGCGGCGATCAGGGGCGAGGTGCGATCAAAGGTCAGTGGACCGCCGTCAAGACCGGTAATGATACCGCCCGCCTCCTGCAAGATCGCCACCCCTGCGGCGTAGTCCCAGGGGAACACGCGGAACTCAAAGAACAGGTCGCACTCTCCCTTGGCCAGATAGCAGATATCCAGCGCGCAGGAGCCCACCCGCCGAATGTCCACGCTTTGGGTATAGACCTCCTGCATAATGTGCAGGCACGGCTCGGTGTATTCCTTTCGGTAAAGGCTCAGTGCCGTGCAGAACAGGGAGTGGGAGAAGGGACGCCGGGAGGTGTGAATGGGGGTGCCGTTGAGATAGGCGCCGCCTCCCAAACGGGCATAGTATACTTCGTTTTTGCAGGGGGCATAGATGACTCCCAGCATAGCCTGCGAGCCGTGCACCAGCCCCACCGAGATGGCCCACGCGTCCATACCGCGGGAGAAGTTGACGGTGCCGTCAATGGGATCCACTACCCATAGATATTCCGCCGCCTTCACTGCCTCATCCCCCTCTTCTCCGAAGAAGGCGGAGCCGGGGAGCAGTGCCACCAGTTTTTCCCTAAGGAAGTTCTGGACGGCAATATCCGCTGAGGTGACAAAGTTGATGTGAGATTCTTTTTCGGTGGTGACGAAGTTCTGCTCCGTCAGACGGGCGGCCTCTTTGGTCAGGTCCATGACCTGCTGTAACAGTTGATCCAGATCCAATACAAACACCTACCCTGTTGCGCTTTGCCTTTATTATAGCACACTCCTCCCGTCAGGGCAACATAAAAATGCCGCCGTCCTTGACGATGGGGGGGAAGTCAAGGGGCAGAGGAGGCACCAAACAGGCGGCGGTATTCTCGCGGGGTCAGTCCGTACAATCCGTGGAACCGGGCAGAGAAATGGCTCTGATTGCGGTAGCCCAGCCGACGAGCGATCTTCAAGGGTTGGAGCGGCATTGCTTTTTGCAAGCAGGTTATGATACGGAATCCCTATTCCGTCTATGGGTTTTGCCTTGACGGGGGCGCGGTGTGTATGGTATCATAAGATCATTCTCAAACCGAGGTGTTTGTTTGCAAAATATTCCCTCTCTTGGGTGTGATGCCCCTATTATATATGATGCGATATTTCCGTCGAAGCAGATGAGATAAAGGAGATGACAACATGGAAATGTTGAAAGAAATATCCCTGCGTTTGCAGAAGGGCGATGCCAAGGGCGTCAAGGAATTGGTACAGCAGGCCATCGACGCAGGTGTGGATGCCCACACGATTTTAGAGGAGGGTCTGCTGGACGGTATGTCCGTCATCGGCGAAAAGTTTAAGAATAACGAAGTATTTGTGCCGGAGGTGCTCATTGCCGCCCGTGCTATGAATATGGGCACCCGGTTGCTCAAACCTTTACTGAATGACAGCGCCGCTGCCGCTACCGGCAAGGTGTGCGTGGGCACCGTTAAGGGCGACCAGCACGACATCGGCAAGAATCTGGTGGTGATGATGTTGCAGGGCAAGGGTCTGGAAGTGATCGATCTGGGCACCAACGTGCCGCCGGAGCGCTTTGTGCAGACCGCCATTGATCAGGACTGCCAGATCATCTGCCTGTCCGCACTGCTCTCCACCACGATGGATGAGATGGGTAACGTGGTGAAGGCGGCGGAAGAGGCCGGCATTCGCGATCGGGTGAAGATCATGATCGGCGGCGCCCCTATCACACAGGCTTTCTGCGAGCAGATCGGCGCGGACGTGTATACTGCCGATGCGGCATCGGCGGCGGATGCGGCGGTGGAACTGCTGGCGCAGAGAGGTTGAATTTATGAATATGAAACAATGGCTGGACGACCAGCGCCGTGCCACGGTGCGTAAGCCGTTGCCGATCCTATCCTTCCCCTCGGTGACGCTGACGGGAATCGCGGTGCACGAACTGGTGACCGACAGCGACAAGCAGGCGCAGGGTATGGCGGCGGTGGCCCGCCGCTGTGACACGGCGGCGGCGGTATCCGTGATGGATCTGTCGGTGGAAGCGGAATGCTTCGGCGCTCAGATCCTTTTCCAAGGAGAAGAGGTGCCCACCGTGGTGGGCACTTTAGTGGAAACGGCGGAGCAGGCGCAGGCGCTTCTCACCCCGCAGGTGGGGGATGCCCGCTCCGGTGTGTATGTGGAGGCAGTGCGTAAAGCAACCGCTCTGATTACCGATCGTCCGATTCTGGCAGGTGCCATCGGCCCCTATTCCTTGGCCAGTCGTTTGATGGACGTGACCCAGACCATGGTCAACTGCTACGTGGAGCCGGAGATGGTGCACACGGTGCTGGATAAGGTGACTGCCTTCCTGATCGCCTATATCCGCGCTTTCAAGGAGGCAGGTGCCAACGGCGTGGTGTTGGCGGAGCCTGCGGGCGGTCTGCTGACCCCCGAACTGTGTCAGGAGTTTTCCTCCGATTACGTGCGCCGCATTGTAGAGGCGGTACAGGACGACACCTTTATCGTGGTGTACCACAATTGCGGCGGTGCCATTGACCGTCTGGTCCCCGAGATCGTGTCGGTGGGGGCGGCGGCCTATCATTTCGGCAATGCGGTACCCATCACTTCCATGTTGGAGCAGATGCCTTCCGAGTGCTTTATTATGGGTAACGTGGATCCCATCGGGGTGCTGCGCAACGGCACCCCCGACACGGTACGCGCCGCTACCTTAGCGGTAATGGAGAGTGCTTGTCCATACGACAATTTCCTGATCTCGTCAGGGTGCGACATTCCGCCCGAGACCCCGTGGGAGAATCTGGATGCCTTTTTCGCGGCGGCGGCGGAGTTCTACGCTAACAAATAAACAGAAAAGGAGGAGAACCTATGGTGACGGTAACCTTGCACACCCCCGATGGAGTGCAGGTAATGGAAATAGCCATGGGCACGCGACTGGCGGACATACAGACCGAGCAGGGGCAATGGATCGCCCGTCCCTGCGGCGGTGTGGGTCGGTGCGGGCAGTGTCGTATCCGTGCCGTGGGTTCTCTGTCTTCTGTAACCGAAAAAGAGCGTATCCATCTCACGGAAGCGGAGCGGGCCGACGGTGTGCGGCTGGCCTGTTGTGCTTTCGTGACAGGGGATGCGCAGATATGGTGGGGGGTGGAAACGCCCTTGACCCACATTATGACCGACAGCCATCGCACTGTGGAGGTGGCGCAGCCGCTCTTTACCCGTTTGGGAGCGGCGGTGGATATCGGCACCACCACCATTGCGGCGCAGTTGTACGATGAGAGCGGACGGCTGGCTACGGCGGCGGTGCCCAACTCCCAGAGTGGGTACGGTGCGGACGTGATCAGCCGTATTTCCTACGCGCTGGGCGGCGGTGCCGAGGCATTGGCAGCCTGTGTGCGCGCCGATGTGAACGGACTGCTTGGGCAACTGTGCAGGCGGGTCGGGCGTAAAACGGAGGAATTGGACGGCTTGGTGGTCACCGGCAACACGGCGATGCTGTATCTGCTCACGGGGGAGTCGGTAGCGCCCTTGGCGGCGGCCCCCTTTGCCATTACCGAGATGTACGGACGGTTGGTGTCTACTGCGGGATGGGGATGGGATATTCGGGAGGAGGTACCTGTTTACCTGCCCCGTTGTATGACCGCCTTTGTGGGGGCGGACATTACCACCGCTCAGTTGGCATCGGGTCTGTGCGACAGCACGGGTCCCGCACTGTTGGCGGATATCGGCACTAACGGAGAGCTCACTCTGTGGCAGGGTGGCGCTCTGTCCGTGTGCTCCACGGCGGCAGGACCTGCCTTTGAGGCGGCGAATCTCTCCTGCGGTAAGCAGGGGGTGACCGGTGCCATCGATCGGGTGTGGACAGAAGGGAACACCCTGTGCCTCCATACCATCGACAAGGGAGCGCCTGTGGGCATTTGCGGCAGCGGTGTCACCGATCTGGTGGCCTGCCTGCTTCATACGGGGCGGCTGGATGAGACCGGCTATCTGGAAGAGGGCGCGGTGGCTTTGGCGCCGCGGGTGCATTTCACCCAAGAGGACGTGCGGCAGGTGCAACTGGCTAAGAGCGCAATCCGTAGCGGCATCGAGACCCTGCTGCATACGGCAGGAGTGGCACACGAGCAGGTAAAACGGTTTGCGGTGGCGGGCGGATTCGGCAGCTATATGTCGCCGGACAGCGCCGCCGCCATCGGGCTGATTCCGCCCTCTCTGCGAAGCCTTTGTGAAAGCATCGGCAACGCCGCTCTCACCGGCGCGGCGATGATGCTGTGTGATGGCCGACAGATGGAAAAGGGCGCTGCCTTGGCACAGAGCGCCCGTCACGTGGAGCTGGCTACCGATGCGTTTTTCTCGGAGCAGTATATGGAACAGATGATGTTTTAAAAAACGGCGACAAGCGTTTGTCGCCGTTTCTCCTTTTACTGAGGAAAAGAGACTTGCCAAAGTGACAAATTGTGATACAATAAGACCGATAACGAGTAAGAGGAGAAAAACGATGGTTTCAGTTTTGTTGGCCGTGATCTACGTGGCCTTTATCAGTTTGGGTTTGCCCGACACCGTGTTGGGGGCGGCCTGGCCCGTGATGGTGGAGGAGTTTGAGGCACCTCTGTCCTATGCAGGGGTGGTGTCGATGATCATTGCCTTCGGTACCATCGTGTCCAGTCTGCTGTCCGATGGACTCACCCGTCGGCTGGGCGCGGGACTGGTGACGGCACTGAGTGTGCTGACCACGGCGCTGGCGCTGTTCGGTTTTGCGGTGGCTCCTTCGTTTTGGATGCTGTGTCTGGTGGCGATCCCCTACGGCTTGGGCGCCGGCGCAGTGGACGCGGCGCTGAACAATTATGTGGCGCTCCACTATGCCTCCCGCCACATGAGCTGGCTCCATTGTTTCTGGGGCGTGGGCGCCACCGTGGGCCCCTACATCATGGGCTGGGCCATCGGCGCTCAGCACGGATGGCGCACCGGTTACGGGACTATTGCCGCCTTCCAGATCCTGCTGACGGCGGTGCTGTTTTTCTCCCTGCCTCTGTGGAAACGCCGTCCCACGGCGGCGGATGGCTCGGGGGAAGTGGAGGAAGCGCCCATCGGCTTGCGTCAGGCGGTGAAGATCAAGGGCGTCAAGGCGATGCTGGTCGCCTTTTTCGGCTATTGCGCCTTTGAGACCACCGCGGGACTGTGGGCCAGTTCCTATTTGGTAGAATATCGGGGCGTAGATGCGGAGACTGCCGCCACCTTTGCGGCGCTGTTTTATTTAGGCATCACCTTGGGACGGCTCGTCAGCGGTTTTGTGGCGGATCGGTTCGGGGACAAGAATATGATCCGCATGGGCGTGGCGGTGATGGCGGCGGGATTGCTTCTGATCATTCTGCCCATACCCACCACCACGGGTGCCTTGATCGGTTTGGTGATCCTGGGCATCGGCGGCGCCCCCGTATACCCCTCCATCATTCATTCCACCCCCGCTCATTTCGGGGCGGAGAACTCCCACGCCATTGTGGGCATCCAGATGGCCTGCGCTTACTGCGGCTCCACCTTTATGCCGCCGGTGTTCGGTCTGCTGGCCCAATATGTGCATATGGCCACTTATCCTTTCTATATGGCGGTGTTTGTCATTCTGCTGTGGTGGATGACCGAGCGGGTCAATCGGGTGTGCGACACCTAATTTTTGAACTTCCCCCTTTTATATTGTCAAAATGTGTGATATAATAAAAGAAATGTGTGAGTACGAAGGCAAAGGAGAAGCAGTATGTGCGGTTTTTGCGGTTTTACCGGTGACATCGTAGATCGGGAGACCTATCTGCGGCAGATGACCGAAACCATCACCCATCGGGGCCCCGACTCCGACGGATATTATACGGATGCCACCGTGTCCATGGGCTTTCGGCGGTTGAGCATCATTGATCTGGAGGCGGCCTCTCAGCCCCTGTTCAACGAGGATCGCTCCTTGGTGCTGATGTTCAACGGCGAGATCTATAATTATCAGGAACTGCGGGCTGAGCTTGTGGAGTTGGGCCACACCTTTGCCACTGCCGGTGACGGAGAGACTCTGCTCCACGGCTATGAGCAGTGGGGTGCCGCTCTGCTGCCCCGTCTGCGGGGTATGTTCGGCTTTGCCATCTGGAACGTGACCGAGCAGAGTCTGTTCATCGCCCGTGACTATTTCGGCATCAAACCGATGCACTATACCTTGCTGCCCGACGGACGGTTGGTATTCGGCTCGGAGATCAAGTCCATTCTGTGTCATCCCCACGTGAAGAAGGAGTTTAACCCCGCCGCGTTGGACAAATATCTCTCTTTCCAGTATTCGGTGCCCACCGAGACCTTCTTTAAGGGCATTTCCTGTCTGCCCCCCGCCCATTACCTGATCTACAAGGACGGCGCGGTGACGGTGGAGCGGTACTGGGAGCCTACTTTTACCCCCGACGAGTCTATGACCTTGGAGCAGGTGGTGGATGCCATCGACGAGGCCTTCACCGATTCGGTGGCGGCTCACCGCATCAGCGATGTGGAGGTAGGCTGTTTCCTGTCCAGCGGTGTGGATTCCAGCTTTGTGGCTTCCTACTTCGCGGGGCAGAAGGCCTTTACCGTGGGCTTTGACAACGGTCAGCATTATAACGAGAGCAACTACGCCGCTGAGTTGGCCAAAGAGGTGGGTATCCACCACTTCACCCATCTTATCGGCGAAGAGGAATATTGGGACAGCCTGCCACAGGTGCAGTATTATCTGGACCAGCCCTTGGCGGACCCCTCCTGCGTGGCGTTGTATTTTGTATCCAAGTTGGCGGCACAGCAGGTGAAGGTGGTGCTGTCGGGCGAGGGCGCGGACGAGCTGTTCGGCGGCTATCGCATCTATCACGAGCCCTATTCCCTGCGGGGGTATCAGCGCCTGCCCCGTTGGCTGCGGCGGGCGGTGGCGGCCTGTGTGTCGGTGCTGCCGGATATCAAGGGCAAGTCCTTCCTGATCCGTGGCTCCAAGACCTTGGAGGAGCGGTTCATCGGCAACGCCAATATGTTCAGCAAGAAGGAGAAGGCGCGGCTGCTGCGGGACATTCCCGCCACGGACCCCACCGACTATACCAAGGAGTATTATGAGCGGTGCAAGGGGCAGGACGAGGTCACCCGTATGCAGTATCTGGATATCAACCGCTGGATGGTGGGGGATATTCTGCTCAAAGCGGATCGGATGAGTATGGCCCATTCGCTGGAACTGCGGGTTCCCTTCCTGGACAAGAAAGTGTTTGAGGTGGCCTGCCGCATTCCTGCCAAGCATCGGGTGGCCGCCGGCACCACCAAGTACGCTATGCGCTTGGCGGCCATGCGCCACATCCCCGAGTCCGCGGCCAGCAAGCCTAAGCTGGGCTTCCCCGTGCCCATCCGTGTATGGCTGCGGCAGGAGAATTATTATAGTAAGGTGAAAGAGGCCTTTCTGTCCGAGGCGGCGCGGCGGTATTTCAACACCGATTATTTGGTGGCCTTGCTGGATCAGCATTACGCCGGCAAAAAGGACAACAGCCGCAAGATCTGGACGGTGTATATGTTCCTCGTGTGGTACGGGGTGTATTTCGCCGACTGACATAGTTTTGGGCATCCCTGCATACAATTCCTGTGAGGAGTGATGCAGGGATGTTTGTAGTAGCAATGAAAACCACGCGCCCCCGTATGATCGCTTACGGCGTGGCGCTGGGACTGTTGGTGGTGGTCACCTTTGGGTTGGCGGGACGGCAACAGTCGGTGGGCGCTCAGGCGGCGGTGGGTGGCGACGATACCCATCGGGTGGCCTATCTGCGGCAGTTGGGATATGAGGTGGATGAGGCGTGGATCCGTGTGCAAGAGATCCAGTTGCCCTTGGAGTTTGACGAGGCCCTTGCCGCCTACAACCTGCTGCAACAGCAAGCCGGCGGCGATCTGTCCCCCTATCGGGGCCGACGGGTGAAGTGCTGGACCTATACGGTGCGCAATTATCCCGCCGCCGACGGCGTGCAGGCCAATCTGTACGAATACAATAACCGAATCATCGGCGGAGACATTTCTTCCGTAACGGCAGAGGGGTTTTCCCACGGTCTGTTGCCGCTGACGGAGGTGCAAGGAGAAGAAAATGGAACGACTGGACAAATTGGTGTGCTCCCAGAGCACACTGACCCGCAGTGAGGCAAGTCGGGCCATCCGCGGCGGTCGGGTGACGGTGGGTGGCGCGGTGTGCCGTCAGGCGGCACAAAAGGTGGACCCCACCACCCAGACGGTGGCGGTGGACGGGCGGGCGCTGACCTATGCGCAGTATGTCTATTGGATGCTGAATAAGCCGGCGGGGATCCTCTGTGTGTCCCGTGACCCTAAGGCGCCTACTGTGGTGGATCTGCTCCCCGCTGAGCAACAGAGGCGGGGGCTGTTTCCTGCGGGACGGTTGGACAAGGACACCCACGGGCTGGTGCTCATCACCGATGACGGAGACTTTGCCCATCGGATGCTCTCCCCCCGTCATCATATCCCCAAGACCTATTTGGCGCGGTTGGACAAGCCGTTGACCGAAGCGGCGGCACAGGCCTTTCGCGCCGGCCCCTTGTTGGAGGACGGCACCCAATGCTTGCCGGCGCAGGTGAAGGTGTTGGAGGAGGGAGAGACCCCTCTGGTGGAGGTAGTGATCTACGAGGGCAAGTTCCATCAGATCAAGCGGATGTTTGCGGCGGTGGGCTGTCACGTGGAATGGCTCAAACGAATCAAGATGGGCGGCCTTTCTTTGGACGAGGGATTGGCGGAGGGAGAATGCCGTCCTCTCACGCCGGAGGAAAAAGATAGCATTTTGACCGAAAATTGCGAGTAATTTTCGTCATTATCACTTACGTTTATAAATTATCCCTAGTTTATTCGGGAAAACTTTGTGCAATTTAGGTATGGCTAAATGTGGGAATCCGTGGTATAGTATGAGCGTAGGATTTTACACCTTTTGCCGATTTTGTCTGCAACGGGTGTCCGAAACATATTTTTTGGAGGTTTAGAACACTATGGCAAGTCTTTCTTTGAAGAACATCTACAAGAAGTACCCCGGCGGCGTGGTTGCCGTGTCCGACTTCAACTTGGAGATCAAGGACAAAGAGTTCATCATCATGGTCGGTCCCTCCGGCTGCGGTAAGTCCACCACCCTGCGTATGATCGCCGGTCTGGAAGAGATCTCCTCCGGTGAGCTGTACATCGGCGACCGTCTGGTCAACGACGTAGCTCCCAAGGATCGTGACATCGCGATGGTGTTCCAGAACTACGCTCTGTATCCCCACATGACCGTGTTTGACAATATGGCCTTCGGTTTGAAGCTGCGCAAGACCCCCAAGGATGAGATCAAGCGCCGCGTGGAAGAGGCCGCCCGCATTCTGGATATTGCTCACCTGCTGGACCGTAAGCCCAAGGCTCTGTCCGGTGGTCAGCGTCAGCGTGTGGCTCTGGGTCGTGCTATCGTCCG
>JAZOWI010000012.1:0-5589 GCA_045659145.1 Acutalibacteraceae bacterium
CATTTGCTCCGCAAATGCCACCTCCCTCGTCAGAGGGAGGCCATCACAAAGCATCCTGGTTTTGTTTTATATCTCTCTTTCTTTTCATCGCTAAAGCTTTATCCAACCACGCGACTATCGCGTGGTTTTCGTTTACAAAAAAAGGCTTGACCGATGCGGTCAAGCCTTTTTTATGATTACAGTTGTCCGTGGGGCAGGGCGGGGTCCATGGGCGCTTCCCGCTCAAAGCGGGACTCGATCTCCACCGGCTGCCCCTTTTGGGCGCTGGACAAAATGCCTGCCATCACTTCCAGCACGTGATAGGTCTGCTTGCAGGTGGTGCGGCCGTTGCGGCCGGTCTCGATGGCCGCCGCCATATCCGCCAGACCCAAGCAGCGGGAGTTCTCGGGATAGTCAAAGGTCAGGGGCAGCTCCTCGGTCTCGCCCGTCTCCCCGTTGTGGAACAGCACGGGACCGCCGAACCAGTTGGGATCCGGCACGTACAGCGTGCCCTTGGTGCCGTATAGCTCGATGCAGGTCTGACGGGTGTTATACACGTCAAAGCTGGTGAGGATGGAGGCGTGAACGCCACTGTCGAAGGTGAGCAGTGCCTCAATGTGGGTGGGGGTGTTCACCTGAATGATCTCGCCCACGTGGGGTTCGGCGGTGATGAGGCGGGTGGGATAACCGGTGGCGCAGGTGCCGTATACCCGACGGATGCCGCCCAGCAGGTTGGTCATAGCGGTCAGGTAGTAGGGACCCATATCAAACAGAGGTCCGCCGCCCCGCTGATAGTAGAAGTCGGGATCGGGATGCCAGCTCTCCACGCCGTGGCTGGCCATCACGCAACGGGCGCCCACCACGTCGCCTACCAACCCCTCGTCAATGAGCTTGCGGCAGGTCTGGATGCCTGCCCCCATAAAGGTGTCGGGAGCACCGCCTAAAAACAGACCCTTCTCCGCGGCCAGCTGTACCAGCTCCTGTCCCTCCGCCAGATCGGCGCCCAGCGGCTTCTCGCAGTAGACGTGCTTGCCCGCCAGCAGAGCGCCCTTGGACACGGCGTAGTGCTGATAGGGGCGGGTCAGGTTCAGCACCAGATCGATCTCGGGATCGGCAAACAGCTCCTCCATAGTGTCGTACAGCTTGGGGACGTTGTAGTCCCGCTGAGCGTTTTCCGCCCGCTGGCGAATCAGATCGCACACCGCCACCAGGCGCAGGTGACCGTTAAACACCTTGTGAAGATTCTCCAAATAGATGCCGCTGATGCAGCCGACACCGACCATGCCTACGTTAATCATATTTCTCTCTCCTTATCAGTACATTTTGGCGTTGTTTTCGTACATAGCGGGGTCTAGGTTGTGTTCGGCGGCATAGGCCTTGCCCTCCGACGCCCAGCGCATACCCCGTTCCATCAGCACCTGAGCCGAGGGGGACTTGTCAAACACGTCGTCGTGGTGACCCAGCGAGCAGTAGAACACCCGTCCCAGACCCCAGAACTTGGTCCACGCCACCGGCATATCCACCGGCTTGTTGGCGGCGTGGAAATAGTTGACCAGCGGGAAGCGGGTGGTGGCCAGCACCTCGATGGCCGGATCCACATGGAGGTAATAATGCTCCGAGCAGACGGGAAAATCGGTGAGCCCCTCGGTGATGGGGTTAGCCCCCTTGCAGATGTTGACGGTGTACTCGATGCCGTCGCCGCCGGGGTGGGATACCCACTGACCGCCGGTCATAAACTGCCATTCGATGCTCCAACGGAAGGCATCGCACATACCGCCGTGGCATCCTGCCAGACCCACGCCGCGGCTGACCGCGTTAGATACGTTCCAGATGTGATGCTCGGGGATTTCGGTGGAGGTCATAATGGGCACGATTAGGTCGTATTCCAACAGTCCCTCCCGATCCTCGCAGCAGTCGGAGCCGGCGCAGATGACAGGGGTGATGCCCATCCCCTCTAACAGCCGTCCGAACCGCGCGGCCACCAGCTCCGGCTCGTGACCCTCCCAGCCACCGTAAAAGATCAATGCTTTTCTCATAACGATTTCTCCTTGTTTTTTTGTTTCTGCAAATATTGTAGCGTTTTGGGGTTGCAAAAACAAGTTGGGTTAGGTATAATACTGGACAGAAGTTCACTTTTTGAGGTGACAGTATGTTTTACGAACATCTTCATTCCGAAGAAACGGATTATTTTCATCTGCCCGAGGAGCCGTATAGGGATTTTCAGTTCCCCCTGCACCTGCACAAGAGCTTTGAGTTTTTGTACGTGGAGGAGGGGTGTTTGCAGGTGAATATCGGCGGCACCGCCTTCACCGTCCACGCGGGGGAGGGGGCGCTGATCCTGCCGGGACAGCCTCACGCCTTTATGTCGCAGGAGCCTAATCTGTGCTGGCCCATGATCTTCTCGGTGGACTATCTGCCGGAGCTGCGGCGGGTGGAGCGGATGCTGTATCCCGTGATACGTCCCCGGATCCCCCGTCTGTATGAGCAGTTGCGGGCCTGTCGGGGCAACCGCTTCCGTCTCAAATCCCTGCTGTATGCCATTGCCGCCTGCTACGGAGAGGGCGTCCCCTGCGACGACCTGACCACTGCCGACGATCTGGCCTGTCGGCTGGTGCGCTATATCGACACCCACTACACCGAGTCCATCACCCTGCGGGATATAGCCAAGGAGCTGGGGTACAACTATCGGTATCTTTCGGGGGTGGTGAATCGGCTGTTCGGCATTCCTTTCCCTCAGGTGGTGAACCGCTATCGGGTGGACTGTGCCTGCGGGCTGCTCCGCCAGACGCGGCGGAGTATCACGGACATTGCCGAGAGTTGCGGCTTTGATTCTCTGCGCAGCTTCAATCGGTGCTTCAAGGAGCAGACGGGGGTCACCCCGCGGGAATACCGCAAGAACGCGAGGACATAAAGAAAGAGCGACATCGCACCGCGATGTCGCTCTTTTCTTCGTTATAGCAGAGGGGAAAGATAGCCCCAGCCGATGCCGATGGCGGCGGACAGCAGAATCAGCCAGATGGGGTGGACCTTTTTCCAAAAGGCCAGCGTGCAGGTGAGGGCAAAGATGCCCACCGACACGTACAGGGAGGGGTCGGTCAGCGCCGCCGCAGACACGCCCGCGGGGAACAGCACCTCCGCCGCCACCGACAGCACCGCGGCACCGATGAGACCCACCACCGCGGGTTTGAGACCGGTCATACAGCCCTTGACGATGGGGCTCTGCTTGTATTTCTCATAGAAACGCGCCACGATGAGGATGACGAGGAAGGAAGGCAGCACCACGCCCAAGGTGGCGCACAGGGAGCCAAAGACCGAGGTAAGGACGGTGTCGCCCCCCACCTGACTGCCCACGTAGGTGGCCATATTGATGGCAAAGGGGCCGGGGGTGGACTCGGACACGGCGATGAAATTGATCAGATCCGCCTCGGCGATCCATTGACGGCGGAGCACCTCCTCTTGAATGAGGGGGAGCATGGCGTAGCCGCCGCCGAAGGTGAACAGACCGATCTTGAAGAAGGTCAGAAACAGGGTCAGGAAGATCATTTCTTGCCCTCCTTTCGTGCCAGCAGCAGGGAGGATACCAGCCCCACCACGGCACAACCCACGATCACCGTCAGCACCGGCACCTCAAAGAAGGCGGTGATGATAAAGGCCGCCGCCATCACGCCGTAGCCGATGGGGCTCTTGGGGTTTTTCTTATACATAGTCCACAGGGCCTTGATGAGCAGGGCCAGCACGCCCGCGCGGATGCCGAAGAAGGCATACTGCACCGCGGGGATGTCCGCAAACCCTGTCAGCAGGAAGGAGATGAGCAGGATGATGACGAAGGAAGGCAGCACCACGCCGGTGGTGGCCAGCGCCGATCCCCAGAAGCCGGCCACCCGCCAGCCCACAAAGGTGGCAGAATTGATGGCGATGGGACCGGGGGTGGATTCGGCGATGGCGAAGATGTCCAAGATGTCCTCGTCGGTCATCCAGCCGTGTTTTTCCACGATCTCCTTTTGGATGAGGGGAATCATGGCGTAGCCGCCGCCAAAGGTAAAGGCGCCGATCTTAAAAAAGGTGAAAAACAGCGTGAGGATGCGCTTTGCCTTGCTGTCCACAGTCACCCCTCCTTTCGTTAATGGGGTTAGTATACCACACGGAGAATAAAAAAGCAACCGATACCCGTGGGTATCGGTTGCAAAAAAAAGATGACTGTTCAGTTCCACTCAATGCCTGCGGTGTTGATGATCTCAAACCCCAGTATTTTGAAGATGATGCCGTCAGTATATCCCGCAGGGACGTTATCGTTCATTTGGTGTACGTCGATGACCTTGTAGAGGGCGGCGGTCCACATAACACTTCCGCCGTCGTTAACGCTCAGGGGCACGGGAATGAGCAGAAGCACCGCCAACACGATGCAGACGATTTTTACTACTTTTTTCATACACACGCCTCCTTGTTAGGTTGATAGGGGGGATCTCTGATTTCAATATAGCACAGAGGGGAGAAAAAAGCAAGAAAAATCCGCCCCCCAACAAGGGAGGGCGGATAGGGTTATAACAATTTTTTCAACCCCGCCATTTGTTCGGGGGGGGGTTCGGGGAGGGGGGCGAAGGGGAAGGGCAGGCCCATCTCGTCGTATTTCCCCTGACAGATCTTGCGGAAGGGGAGTAGCTCCACCCCGCCCACGCAGTCGTGGGCGGCGGCCAGCTCCCGCAGGGTGGTGACACTCTCGGCGGTGTCGTTGAGGGTGGGGATGGTTACCTGCCGCAGGGTGGTGGGGATGCCCTGCTCATTCAGATAAGCAAGGAACGCGGTCACCGCCTCCATCGAACACCCTACGTGGGCGCGATAGGCCTCCTCGGTGACGTATTTCACATCCAGCAGCACCCGATCGGTGACCGCCAGCGCCGCCTTCACCGACTCGGTGAGTACACAGCCGGAGGTGTCCAAGCAGGTGTGGACACCCGCCTCGTGACAGAGGGTGAACACCTCACGGACAAAGTCCGCCTGTAAGAGCGGTTCGCCCCCTGATAGGGTGATGCCGCCCTGCGCGCCGAAATAATCCCGACAGCGCAGCGCCTTTTGTACCAATTCCTCGGCGGACATTTCGGTGCCGCCGCCTATTTCCCACGTATCGGGGTTATGACAGCAGCCGCACCGCAGGGGACACCCCTGCAAGAAGGCCACAAACCGCACCCCCGGCCCGTCTACCGTGCCGAGGGATTGGAGGGAATGTATCCGTCCCATCATACGCTCTGGTGGAAGGTGCGGCTGATGACCTCCCGCTGCTGTTCACGGGACAGCTTGCAGAAGTTCACCGCATAGCCGGACACACGGATGGTCAGGTTGGGATAGGCCTCGGGATTCTCGTAGGCTTTGATGAGGGTGTCCCGATTCATCACGTTCACGTTGAGATGATGGGCGCCCTTGCCGAAATAGCCGTCCAGAATGGTCACCAGATTGCTCACCCGCTCCTCGGGGGTGTGCCCCAGCGCGTCGGGGGCGATGGAGAAGGTATTGGAGATGCCGTCCCGACAGTCCTCATAGCGGATCTTAGCCACCGAGTTGAGGCTGGCCAGGGCGCCGTTCTGCTCCCGATTGTGCATGGGGTTGGCACCGGGG
>JAZOWI010000013.1:0-17117 GCA_045659145.1 Acutalibacteraceae bacterium
TGGACAAGCAGATCGTGTCGGTGAAGATCCCCTCCGAGGGTCGTGAGACCATCTTCGGTGACGTGATTGTGCGCGTCAGCGATAGCTATGCGCTGGCCATGCACATCGACACCGATGAGTCCAACGCCGCCTGCGCCGCTCCCGGTATGATGGGCGAGATCATTAAGTAAGAAACCGAAAAAGAGAAGCAGCTACCCACACGGGTAGCGGCTTCTTTGTTTAGAGAAGGACGATGCCGTGGGCGGGGCACTCTTCCACCATTTCGGGGGGCCAGATGGATACCTGCACCTCACCGATGTGGGCCTTTTCCAGCATCAGCATACACAGACGGCTCTGCCCGATGCCGCCGCCGATGGTCAGTGGCAGGGAGCCGTCGGCGATTCCTTGGTGATAGGGGAATCGCATCCGATCTTCGGCATCCGCCACCGCCAACTGACGGCGCAGGGCGGCACCATCCACGCGGATGCCCATACTGCTGATCTCCATGGCGTGTCCCAGCACCTCGTCCCACAGCAGCAGGTCGCCGTTGAGGGTCCAGTCGTCGTAGTCGGGGGCGCGGCTGTCGTGGGGCTCGCCGCTGGTCAGCGGGTCGCCGATGTTCATTAGAAACACGGTGCCGCACTCCTTGGTGATGGCATCCTCTCGCTCCTTGCCGTCCAAATCGGGGTAGCGATCCGCCAGCTCCTGAGCGGTGATGAAGGTCACCTCTTCCGTTATCTCGGTGGTGAGCAGGGGATATTTCTGTTGGAGCAGTTTATTGGTGTCCACGATGGCCTTGACGATGCGGCGCACGGTCTTTTGCAGATATTCCGTGGTGCGGCGGTCGGCGGTGATGACCGCCTCCCAGTCCCACTGGTCCACGAACACCGAATGGGTGTTGTCCATACGGTCGTCCCGCCGCAGGGCGTTCATATCCGTGTAGATGCCCTCTCCGGGCTTGAAACCATAGCGCCCCAGCGCCACGCGCTTCCATTTGGCCAAGGACTGCACCACTTCCGCGTGAGCCTCGCCCATTTCCTTCACGGTGAAATCCACCTTGCGCTCCACACCGGACAGGTCGTCGTTGATGCCGCTGCCGCCGCTGACGATCACGGGGGCGGTGACTCGCTCTAAGTGAAGATTCTGTGCCAACAACACCTGAAAGGTGTCCTTGATGACCTTGATAGCCTGCTGGGTCTGCCGCAGATTCAGTTTAGACGCGTAGTGGGGAACAAATTGACAAGACATAATGCCATCTCTCCTTAACGGATGCTGCCGACGGTGCGGGGGAAGAGCTGGGCATCGCGGATGTTGGCCACACCGGTGACGTACATCAGGATGCGCTCAAAGCCCAGACCGAAGCCGGAATGAGGTACCGAGCCGAAGCGGCGCAGATCCAGATAATCGGCGTAATCTTCCAGATTCATATTCCGCTCGTTCATAGCTGCCAGCAGCTTATCCAGATCCGCTTCACGCTCAGAGCAGCCGATGATCTCGCCCACGCCGGGCACCAGCAGGTCGGTGGCGGCCACGGTCTTGCCGTCGGGGTTTTGCTTCATATAGAAGGACTTGATGTCCTTGGGATAGTTGGTGACAAAGACCGGCTTCTTGTACACCACCTCGGTAATGTACCGCTCGTGCTCGGTTTGCAGGTCGCAACCCCAGTAGACGGGATATTTGAAGTCCGCCTCCGCCTTTTCCAGCAGGGCGATGGCATCGGTGTAGTCCAGAATCACAAAATCGCTGTCCACCACGCCGCGGAGCTTCTCGATGAGTCCCTTCTCGAAGAACTTGTCAAAGAACTCCAGCTCTTGCGGACATTCCTCCATCACGGCGGAAATGATGTATTTAATCATCTCGGTGGCGATCTCAATGATGTCCGGCAGCTCCGCAAAGGCCACCTCCGGCTCCACGTGCCAGAACTCGGCCACGTGACGGGGGGTGTTGGAGTTTTCGGCGCGGAAGGAGGGACCGAAGGTGTAGATCTTACCGAAGGCCATGGCTGCCATCTCGCCCTCCAACTGACCCGACACGGACAGACCTGCCCGCTTACCGAAGAAGTCGTGGGGATAGTAGTCCTCGGCGGACTAGTACTGATCGGACCAGCCGATGGTGGTCACCTTAAACATCTCGCCCGCGCCCTCGCAGTCGCTGGCGGTGATGAGGGGGGTGTTCACGTAGACGTAGTTGCGCTCCTGAAAATAGCGGTGGATGGCGGCGGCCATTACGCTACGAACGCGGAAGATGGCGTTGAAGGTGTTGGTGCGCACCCGCAGATGGGGGATCGTGCGCAAAAACTCCAGAGTGCAGCGCTTCTTTTGCAAGGGATATTCACCGGGGCAGATACCCAACACGGTCACGGCGGTGGCGTTGACCTCCACCCCATTGCGCTCACTGGCGACCAGAGTGCCCTCCACCTTCAAAGAGGTGCCCAAGGGCATAAAGGGGCTTACGTCCGCGATGACTTCCTTGTCCAGCACGATCTGCAAATGTTTGAGACTGGTGCCGTCGTTCATTTCCAGAAAGGCCACGTTTTTGCTGTCGCGGCTGGTGCGCACCCAACCGCAGACGGTGACCGTCTGCCCGATATAGGCAGGGTCTTTGTACAGAGCAACAATGTCGATGTGTTTCATAAAAACAACTCCTTTTGGGATAGTTTGTACAGAAAAATAAAAAAACACCGTTTGTCCTATCATTAGGACGAACAGTGTTGTTCGCGGTGCCACCTAATTTGTCTGCTTTTTGCAGACCGCTCCGCCTCTGACAAGGCTTGCTCCTTAACGCGAAGGCACGGCACACCCTACTGACCCTTGGGGCGTTCGAGCTGCAACTCGGGAGGGTTATTCGCACAGCCGCTGTCCATCGGGCTTACACCGTCCCCGACTCGCTGAGGGCGCCTTGCTGTGTTACTTGGCTCCGTCTTTGTTTTTACTAACAGTAGCACAAAGAAATGGTTTTGTCAAATGTTTTTTCTTGCATAGTGGGCGGGTGTGTGCTAATATAAGGAAAAATCCGGATTAGGGCGGTGTCGTAATGCTGAACCGTGACGCTATCCTGTCACAACTGAATACCGATCGCTATGAGCGCGGATTGATATTGGGCGATCGTGTCTCCTCTACCAACACCCAGATCAAGGATATGGCTTTGCACGGTGCGGCGGAAGGATGCACCATCATCGCAGACTCCCAGACACGCGGACGGGGCAGACGGGGCAGAACCTTCTACTCCCCCGAGGGAGGACTGTATTTGTCCACCCTTCTCCGCCCCACGGCATCCTTCGACCCGGGGCGGATCACCTGCTGTGCGGCGGTGGCGGCGGCGCGGGCCATCGAGAGTCGGTGCCCCTTGTCTGTGGACATCAAATGGGTGAACGATCTGTTTATCAGTGGGCGCAAGGTAGGCGGCATCCTTGCCGAGGGGGTGTTCACCCCCACGGGAGAGGTGTCCGCCGTGGTGCTGGGCATTGGCCTCAACGTGTATGGTGCTCTTTCACCCGAACTGACCCCTATTGCCACTACTTTGCGAGAAGAAGAGGTGATGGTGGAGCGGGAGGCACTGGCGGCCGCCTTTCTCAATGAGTGGGAGTGCTTGTATACCGCATCCGCCCCTGCGGAATGGATGGAGGAATACCGTCGCCGCAGTCTGGTGATCGGCAAGACGGTGACCGTTCTGCGAGGAAACACCTGCTTTGAGGCGGTGGCACAGGCGGTTACCGACGAAGGCCATTTGTTGGTGTGCACTGCCGACGGAATGATGGAACTGAGCTCCGGAGAGGTGAGTGTGCGCCTATGAATGTGCAAAAAACAGTAGGAGTGGCGTTGTCGACGGCCATCTTGTGTGTGTTGGCGCCCTTTGCGATGCCTATGGGGTTTGTACCCATCACCTTTGCCACGGTAGGGGTGTATCTGGCGGCGGGACTGCTGGGTCCCTGGCGGGGGGCCGCCGCCGTGGGGGTGTATCTGCTGCTGGGTGCGGTGGGCGTTCCTGTATTCGCCGGCTTTATCGGCGGCGCCCAGCAATTATTTGGGTTGACCGGCGGCTTCTTGTGGGGATATATCCCTTGCGCGATCGTTATCGGCTTGTTGATGCAGCGAAACGAGCGGCTGACTCCCGTGTGGCTTTTGTGCGGCACGGCAGTACTGTATGTCGTGGGCACGGGATGGTATGTGTGGCAGACGGGGGCCGCTTTGTCCGCTGCTTTGCTTACTTGTGTGGTGCCGTTTTTGCCCATAGACGGCATTAAGATCGTGGCGGCCTCCGTTTTGGTGGCGGCCTTGCGGAAACGAACCCGACGGATGTGAATAGGAGGGGCTTGTATGAATCAAAAATACGAATCTGAGGGCAGCCGACTGCTGCTGAACGACGAACAACTGACACAATTGGAGACGGAGTTCATTGAGCGGTACAAAGGGAGCGAAAAGCACCCGATCCGTACGATGCTGCAATTCTATAAGGGACAGTATCATCGGCTGTTGTTGGCGGCACTGTGCTATATCATCAAGAAGAGTCCGCAGTGGATGATTCCCATTATCACCGCCAACCTAATCAACTTGGTGGTGGCTCGTCCCGAGGATATGACCCGTCAGATCTTCATTAATGTGGCGGTGCTGACCGTATCGCTGGTATTGAATATTCCCTTCCATTATGCCTACGTCAAGCTGGAGGCCATCGCCACCCGCAACGTGGAGGCGGGTCTGCGGGGCGCGCTGGTACGCAAACTCCAACACCTGTCTATCGGTCATTATCGGGAGATGCAGTCGGGTCGTATCCAGTCCAAGATGATGCGGGATGTGGAGGCCATTTCCAATCTGTCCAGCAGTCTCTTTATGAACGGTATGGAGATCCTCATCAACTTGGTAGTAGCCGTAGCCGTGGTGCTCAGCAAGAACCTGTTTGTGTTTGTTTTCTTTGTGCTGTGCGCCCCTGTGGCGGGCATCATCAGTTTTCTGTTCCGCAAGAAGCTGCGCCACCTCAACCGCGACTATCGTCACGCCATGGAGGAGACCTCTGCCGAGGTGATGGATATGGTGGAGATGGTGCCCCTATCCCGCGCCCACGCGCTGGAAACCACCGAGACCGCCAAGATGAGCCGCCTGCTCCACGGCATTGCCCGACGGGGTCTGCGGCTGGATATTACCCAGAGCTTGTTCGGCGCCACCAACTGGGTGGTGTTTCAGGGGTTCCAGTTGCTCTGTTTGGTGTTTACGGTGGGGATGTTCCTGCAAGGGCAGATCACCGACGTGGGTGACATCACCCTCTATCAAAACTACTTCACTATGCTGGTGGCCAGCGTCACCGCCATTCTGGCGATGATTCCCGCCCTCACCCGAGGGGTGGAGGCGGTCACCTCGGTGGGTGAACTGATGTCCGCTCAGGAGGAAGAGGACAACGACCAAAAAGAGCCGCTGTCCAACGTGGTGGGCGCCTTCTCCTTCCGCGATGTGCATTTTTCCTATGAGGACGGGCACCCCGTGCTGAATAACTTCCAATTGGAGGTGAACCCCGGCGAGACGGTGGCGCTGGTAGGCGAGTCCGGTGTGGGCAAGACCACCGTCATCAATATGGTCATCGGCTACCACTTCCCCGACAGCGGTCTGGTGACCGTGGACGGGCATAATATCCGGGAGATCGACCTGCGCACCTACCGCAAGCACATTGCGGTGGTGCCCCAGAACACCATCCTGTTCTCCGGCACCATTCGGGATAACATCACCTATGGTCTGCCCGACGTGAGCGAGGAGAAGCTGGCAGAGATCCTGGAGGCGGCGCGCCTGACCGACACCATCGCCCAGCTGCCCCACGGACTGGACACTTCGGTGGGAGAGCACGGAGGCAAACTATCGGGCGGTCAGCGCCAGCGCATTTCCATCGCCCGCGCCCTCATCCGCGATCCCAAGGTGATCATCTTGGACGAGGCCACCTCGGCGCTGGACAGTGTGTCCGAGAAGAAGATTCAGGAGGCGCTGGACCACCTGACGGCAGGACGCACCACCTTCGTGGTGGCCCACCGCCTATCCACCATCAAGGACGCGGACAAGATTGCTGTTATGGAGAGCGGTCGTTGCGTGGAGTTCGGCACCTACGACGAGCTGATGGAGAAAAAAGGCGCCTTTTACAAGTACAGACAGTTACAGTTATAAAAAACGAGTGCGAGGCTTTTGACCTCGCACTCGTTTTTTTTAGTTCAGTCCTTGTTCTCCCACGCGGGCAAACAGCCGTGCCACCGCCTCTTTCAGCGCAGGGTGGTTATCCAACGTCGGGTCGGATTCCAGCAGTGCCGTGGCACCGGTCTGGGCCCGTTGGAGCATAGGCATATCGCTGAGCAGATCTGCCGCTTTGAGTTGGGGCAGACCGTGCTGGCGGTTGCCGAAGAAGTCGCCGGGTCCCCGCAGTTTCAGGTCCTCGTCGGCGATCTTAAAGCCGTCATTGGTGTCTTTCATCACCGACAGGCGGCGGAGCGTGTCATCGCTCGTACTGTCCGAGATAAGAATGCAGGTGGAGCGGTGCTGTCCCCGCCCGACCCGTCCCCGCAACTGGTGCAGCTGGGCCAAACCGAACCGCTCGGCGTTTTCAATTACCATAATCACTGCATTGGGCACGTCCACACCCACCTCGATGACGGTGGTAGACACCAATAGTTGGATCTCGCCGGCGGCGAAGGCGGTCATCACCTGTTCCTTTTCCGCGCCCTTCATCCGTCCGTGGAGCAGCCCCAGCTTGTACCCGCGGAAGGGACCTTCCTGCAACGCCTTGAACACCTCGGTGGCGGATTGCAGGTCGTTGGGCACCTCGCCCTCTTCTACCAAAGGGCAGACAATAAAGCCTTGCCGACCATTGTCCAAATGCGTACGCACATAGTTGTAGGCGCGCTCCCGCTTATCGCTGCCCACCGGATAGGTTTCTATCGGTTGGCGACCGGGTGGTAATTCATCCAGCACCGACACGTCCAGATCCCCGTATAGAATCAGCGCCAGCGTGCGGGGGATGGGGGTGGCGGACATCACCAGCAGGTGGGGGTCCTTCCCTTTGGCGGCCAGCTTGGCCCGTTGGGCCACGCCGAAGCGGTGCTGTTCATCGGTGATGACCAATCCCAATCGGGCAAAGCGCACCTGCTCGCTGATGAGTGCGTGAGTGCCCACTACCAGATCGATCTCTCCGTCGGCGATGGCTTGGTGCAGCGCCCGCTTGCGGGGGGCAGACAGGGAGCCGGTGAGCAGTCCCACCCGCACGGAATCTCCCAGCAGTTTTTGCAGGGTCTCCGCGTGCTGTTCGGCTAAGATTTCCGTAGGCGCCATCATAGCCACTTGCCAGCCGTCTCCGATGAGGTTGTAGGCCACACCGGCGGCCACGGCAGTCTTGCCGCTTCCCACGTCGCCCTGTACCAGACGGGACATAGGGCGGCTGGACTGCATATCCGCCACGCAGTCGGCGATGGCTCGCCTCTGCGCGCCTGTGAGGGTGAAGGGCAGCCGCGCGGCATAGGCGGCGGTGCGGTCGGCATGCAGCCGTGCGGCGGTTTGGTTGCGGTTGCGCTTTTTGAGTCGGAGCAGTCCCAGTTGCAGGACAAATAATTCTTCAAAGATCAGTCGCCGCCGCGCTTCGGCCACCTCCTCGGTGGTGTGAGGGAAATGGATCTGCTCGAGCGCCTGCAAGCGGTCGCACAATTGCTCCCGTCGGACGGTCTCCGACGGTAATAGTTCCGGTAATCCCTCTTGCCGCGCCGCGGCAAGAGCGGCAGCGATATGCCCGCGCAACACTGTGTCGGTGAGTCCCTCGGTGCGGGAATAAACAGGCAATATCTGCGGCTCTGCTTTCGGCAATATCTGCGGGGCGGTCATTTCCGCCCGATGGCCGTCGACGCGGAGGACACCGTGCAAAAACAATTCCTGATCCCTGTGTATTTTCTTTGCCATGTAGGGGTTGTTGAACAGGGTCACCTGCATACGGCTGACGCCGTCGGTAACCTGAAACTTGTAGAGAGTCATTCCTTTTCGCACCCGATGCTCGGTGGGGGTGTTTACGGCCCAGCCGCGGACGCAGCAGGGGACACCGTGAGGCGCTTCGGACAGAGGAAAGGGATTGCTCCAATCCTCATAATCGCGGGGATAATGTTGCAGCAGATCGTATAGGGTGCGGATGCCCAGCTTGGCGTATTGAGCAACGCGCTTTTCTCCCACACCTTTGAGGATGCGCACGGAATCTTGCAACGACACGGTATCACCTCCTTGTTTCGTGTCTCTAATTTTATTATAGCACGGATTTTGATTCTTTTCAAACGGTTTTCCGAAACGATAGGTCAGTTTCTCTAAAAAGGGCGCCGATAAAGTGATATTTGTATAAAATTTGTTCAATTGTATACTGGACATTTGTAAAATTATACCTTATAATGAAACTGCCTATGCGAAGTTGTAGGTGAAAATAAAAGCACCCCTATGCGTCGGAGCATAAACCACGGCGTGCAGGCCCTGTCAAGGAGGAAATGCATTATGAAACATCGGATGGCAATTATCGGTTTCGGAGGAATGGGTACCTGGCACCTGAACAATCTGGAGACCATGGACGAGATACTGGAAGTAGCCGGCATCTGGGACATCAAGGAGGCGCGCCGTGAGTATGCGCGTTCCCGCAACGTGCACGTCTACAAAGATCTGGAGGATCTGCTGGCGGATGAGACGGTGGAGTTTGTGCTCATCGCTACCCCTAACGATGACCACAAGCCGCTGGCCATTCAGGCTATGCGAGCCGGCAAAAACGTCATCAGCGAAAAGCCGGTGACCCTTTGCTCGGCGGATCTGGAGGAGATGATCCGTGTGTCCGAGGAGACCGGACGCTTCCTGACGGTGCACCAGAACCGTCGTTGGGATAAGGACTATTATATTCTCAAACAAATATTGGCCGAGGGTAAGCTGGGCCCCATTTTCCGCTTGGAGTCTCGTGTGCAGGGCGCTCACGGCATCCCCGGTGACTGGCGTCAGGAGAAGGAAAAAGGCGGCGGCATGGTGCTGGACTGGGGTGTCCACCTGTTGGATCAGGCGGCGCTCATTTGGCCGGAGGCCAAGATCGTGTCGGTCTACGCCACCCTCACCAACATAACCAACACAGTGGTGGACGACGGTTTCACGGCGGATCTGCTGTTTGACAACGGCGTCCATATGATCATCGATGTGGGTACCAGCAATTTCATCACTCTGCCCCGCTGGATCGTGCTGGGTCGCGACGGCACCATGCGTATCGACGACTGGGGCAAGGAAGGCGAGATGGTCTGTGCCCATGGCAAGGACGATAAGGACGTGGTGCCGGTCATCACCGCCGCCGGCCTGACCAAGACTATGGCCCCTCGCCGCGAGGACACCATCAAGACCTATCCTCTACCGGATCCTTGGCCGGATGTGCGCGACTACTATCGCAACATCGTGGCCCATTTGGAGGGCAAGGAGGATCTGCTCATCACCCTGCCCCAGGTGGCTCGCGTGATGCGGCTGATGGAGGCGGTGTTCGAGTCCGCCGAGACCGGCAAGGTAGTTCCCTTCGAGAGCTGATCTTTGTATCTTACAGAGGCGCGGGAGCCTCTGACTAAATAAGAAAACAGTACAAGGAGGAACACAGATGAAACGCGCGAGTAAAATGTTGGCCCTGCTGGCTGTGGTGGCGATGCTGCTGAGCGTCGTGCCCTTCGGCGCTATGGCTGCCCCCGCTCCCACCGGAGACAACGTGGTCGTCAACGGTGATTTTGAAACCGGCAATATGTCCGGATGGACCGTCTATCAAGGGACCGCCGCCGATGCGGCGGCCGCCAAAGAAGGGTCTTACGGCGCCCATCTGAAAGGCGCCGGCGGCTGGGGCAGTATGATGCACCAGACGGTGTCCGTCGAGGCGGGCAAGGAGTATTATTTCGCCTTCTGGATCAAGGTCAATGCCCAAGGCGTGAATATGTCCCTTACCGATTTGTCCAGCGACCAGAAGATTGTGGCGGATTGGTTAGATACCAAATACTCCACATGGACCTTGAAGGAGTACACATTTACGGCTCCTATGGGCTGTGAAGAGGTTTACATCAACTTTAACGGTGGCAACACCGGTTCGGCTGAGGACATTCTCGTTGATTCTATGCAGTTCTATTGCATCACCGAGGCGAAACCTGCTTTTGACGGCTATGTCACCAACGGAGACTTCGAGTTCGGCGAGCTGGACGGTTGGACCGCCACGGAAGTAACCGCCGAGAAGGTGGAGGGTCATGACAGCGCTACCGGCGTGGAGGTGACCGCTACCAAGTGGAACTCCCTGTATCAGTACATTACGGTGACCACTCACACCGATTATGTGATCACCGCCTGGGCGAAGAAGGCGGAGAACCACTCCGGCTCTTACAACCTGTTGCTGAAAAACGGCTCCACCAACCTGAAAGAGATCGGATTGAATGTCACCGACGAGTGGCAGAAGTTCTCCTTTGACTTCAACAGCGGTGCGGCCACCTCTCTGCGCCTGATGGTGATGGCCAACGTGGACAACGCCACCATTGTAGTGGACGATATCTCCGTGGCGTTGGCAGCCGGCGGCGACGAGGCCAACGAGCTGACCAACGGCGGTTTTGAAAACGGCGCTGAGGGCTGGACGTTGGGCAACAATGTGGAAGTGGTGACCAAGGGCACTGCCGGCGTGCAGGTGCACGAGGGTAATGCGGCCCTCAAGAGCGATGTATCCTCCTCCGGCGAACGGATCGCCGAGCAGAAAGTCGCGGTCAAGCCCAACACCGATTATGTGGTGTCTCTGTGGTATTACTCCTATGCCGACAAGAGCGCCAATCCTGCGTATCACTTCAATGTGGATGGCGCTACCCCCGATTACAAGTGGAAAAGCGGCACTTTCCACGTGCGCGAGGATGATCGTCAGTATCCCGGCGCTGTGAATACGTGGGTTAAGACCATGCTGAAATTCAAGAGTGGTGCCGGTGACACGGTGACTATCCGTATAAGCAATTACCGCAAGGATGCCGGTCAATACTATTTTGATGAGGTAATGCTGGTGGAATACGACGAGAATGATTATGATGATTCCGGTTACGTAGGCAACAGCAACAAGAAGAAGGCTTCCGGCACGGATATCCGCGTGATGTCCTACAATGTGTTGATGGATGACGATGTAGAAAACGGCGGCATCAGCTGGGGTAAGCCGTTGAACAAGCTGCTCAATGGCGGCGAGGGCACCCGTGACGGCAACGCCGCGGCGTGCATCAAGTATTACGCGCCGGATGTGATCGGCTTCCAGGAGTTCAGCTACAACTGGTATCAGGGCATCCGTACCGCGTTGCCCAACTACGAGTTTGTCAACAACGCGGATCCCGAGAGCAACAAAGAAGACTATATGTGCACTGCGCTGGCCTATAACACGGATACCATCGAAGTGGTGGAAACTCAGGTGTACAAGTATAAGGCTTCCCGTTGGGGCAACCAGCGTATGCGCTACATCAATATGGCCATTATGAAGGTAAAGGCCACCGGCGACCTCTTTATGGTCACTAATACGCATCCCGATGCAGGTGCGGTCAGTGGTGACGGGTCCTTCCGTCCTTTGCAGCTGGCGGAGTTTGCCGAGCAGCTTACCGAGTGGAGAGAAGAGTATGGTCTACCTACGATTCTCGTGGGTGACTTTAACAGCGGTCGTGGTTCCGCCGAGTTTGACAACAATGTGGAAACCAACGGCATGAAGGACGCCAACCTCAATGCAGTGAACGGCACCATCGACCACGTGATGATCAACAATCAGGTCAAGTCTTTGTACTTCACCACCATTTCGGACACCTCCATTCTTGGCGCCTCCGATCACGTGCCGATTTTTGCAGATCTGGATCTGCTGGACAGCGTGAACTACCCCATCGCGGACGTGATGGGTCAGATCAAGACCCAGGGCCGTACCGCGTTGGTGGACGACACCCTGATGCTGGACTGGTCTGTTTCCGGTATCGAGTTTGAGGCCAAGTGCTCCGGCACGGTTTCCGCTACGTTTAACGCCAAGAGCATTTCCGATGCCAGCAATCTGGGCGGCGTATATTTCACCATCGTGGTGGACGGTGTGGAAAAAGCCCGTGACTATTTCCGTATGAGCCAGCGCGGCGAGATCACGGTCAAGTTGGCCGAGGATCTGCCCGAGGGCAAGCACACCTTCGCTATCTACCGTCAGACCGAGCATGATGCAGGCGAGGTGGGCATCTCCTCCCTCTCTATGAAGGGCTCTCTGCTGGCCAAGCCTGCGAACAAAGAGATGTACATCGAGTTCATCGGTGACTCCATTTCTGCCGGCTTCGGTAACCTAAGCAACAACCCCAACCAGTCGAATGCGGGCAAGCCTCTCTATCAGGACGGCACTAAGGCTTACACCTTCTTGACTGCTAAGGCGCTGGATGCAGACTTCTCCAACGTGTGCTGGTCCGGTATCGGCTGTAAGTACGGTTACGGCAGCATTACCATGCAGGAAGTGTATCCTCTGCAACGTTATAAGTACGATAAGAATACAAAGTATGACTTTGCGACTCGCGAGCCGGATGTAGTGGTGCTGGCACTGGGTACCAACGATAATTCCAACCAATCCAATGCTGCTCTGCGCAAAGAGGGTATGGAGGAAATGCTCACGCTGGTCCGTGAGAAGAACCCCAACGCCAAGATCGTGTGGATCTATAATATGATGACCGGCGGTGTGAACGATCAGGTGCAGGACATCGTCCGCGAGTTCGGCGGCGCCGAGAAGGGTTATTATTGTGTGAAGCTGACCATGAACACCTCCGGCGGCGGCTGGCATCCCAACCTGGAAGGCCAGCAGAAGTTTGCGGATGAGTTGGCAGACTTCATTACTAAGAATTTGGGTCGTCCCGGCAAGGTGCTGACCGAGGTGTCGGTGTCCTCCGCCCCCGAAAAGACCACCTATCTGGTAGGTGAAGAACTGGATCTGACCGGTCTGGTGTTGCAGCTTACCTATGATGACGGTTCTGTGGAATATGTTTCTGAGGGTTATAAGACCCGTGGCTTCCAGTCCATCACCACCGGCAAGCGCAAGGTTACCATCACTTACGAAGGCTTCTCTGTTCAGTTTGAGTATGAAGTGGTGGAAGAGATTCCCGTAGAACCTCCCGTTGAGCCTGCCAAGAACGGCTGGATCAAGGAAGATGGCAAGTGGGCCTATTACGTGGACGATGTCAAGACTACCGAAAAGTGGGTGAAAGACAGTCAGGGCTGGTGCTACCTAGGCGCCGACGGCTACTGCGTCACTAACGCATGGAAGAAGGATAGTCAGGGCTGGTGCTATCTGGACGGCAATGGCCGCATGGTCTACAACAAGTGGATCAAGGTAGACGGCAAGTGGTACTTTATGAACAAGGACGGCTATATGGAAGCCAACAAGTGGATGAAGGATTCCAAGGGTTGGGTCTATGTAGGCGGCGACGGCGCCATGAAGACCAACGCCTGGGTCAAGGATTCCGTGGGCTGGTGCTATGTGGGCGCGGACGGCTACTGTGTCACCAACACTTGGAAGAAGGATTCCATCGGTTGGTGCTATCTGGATGCCTCCGGCCGTATGGCTACTAATAAGTGGGTCAAGGACTCCGTGGGTTGGTGCTACGTGGGCGCCGACGGCTACTGCGTACTCAACACCTGGAAAAAGGACAGCAAGGGCTGGTGCTATCTGGACGAGGACGGACGTATGATCGTCAGCGACTGGGTTCGGGATGGTGGCGCATGGTATTATTTGGATGAGAATGGTTATATGGTAGCCAACGTCACACTTACCATTGACGGCAAAACGTACACCTTTGCTTCCAACGGCAAGTTGGTATAACATTTGAAACAGTGATGCATAAGGACGGCGACAGGATGAAAACACCTGTCGCCGGTCCCTGCCCATTTTATCTCGAAAGGAAAGCGACTATGAAACGATTCAAACAAGTGGTGCTGCCGATTTTGTTTGCGCTGACTCTGTTGGCGAGCATGGCGGCTCCGGCGCTGGCTGCATTTTGCAACATCCCCGTTTGGTTGGAGGACACGACTCTGGTCAACCAGATCCTTGAGCGGGACGGTATGATTGATGGTATTTGGTATCCTTGGTTTATGGATGAGAACCTGGGTCATTCCTTGACCAGCAACGAGGTCATGCATCAGTATCACGGTTTGCAGCGTGATTACAGCACCGTGGGCATGGACACTTACGGAGCTGATAATATCTACCGTGAGATCTACAATATGAAGGCGCTGGGCTACAATATGTTGGCCTACGGCGGCTCTATCTACGGCGAAGGCGTTATCTATGATGATAATGGTGACGTGTTGGGCATTAAGCAGCAGTATCTGGATAATGTGCGCCGATTGCTGGATATGTGCCGTGACGTGGGTATGCCGGTGATGTGGACCATCACCTTCCACTCCTCCTCTTTGCCCTCTTATTGGAGCAATCAGGCGTGGAATATCATCACGCAAATGTATTGCAACCCTGAGGTGACCGAGCATTATGCCGAGCGCTTCGTGAAGCCTCTTTGCAAGGTGTTGGGCGAGTATCCCGATGTGGTGGCGCTCATTGCCCTGACCGACGAGGAGAACAACGACACCAACGACAGCGAATTGGGCAACCACTTTTCCAGTCGTGAGCACTGGGGTGTTACCCAGCACGATATGATCTACTTTATGAGCGTCATCAACGACGCGGTGAAGGAGACGGTGCCCAATATTCCCCGTACCTGTGCTTCCAGTTCGGAGAATTCGGCGATGTTTTCTGAGTTGGATCTGGATCTGATCGGCTGCAACCGTTACGCCAACAATGGCGGCGCCCCCACTACCGAGAGCTATCACACCTCCGTGCCGATGCTGCTCACTGAGTACAACGTGGGTGGCGAGTTTAATGCAGGCGAAGAGCCGTTGTTTATGCAGCACCAGAAGTTCCGCGAAGCAATGATGCAATACGGTTATGCCGGCGGTTTCCAGTGGTGCTGGATGCCCAATCTGTCCGGCGGCGGTCAGGATATGCTGGCCAGGCCCTATCAAACCACCAACTTCCGCGGCATGCAGTACGAGCTATATCATTACATTGAGGAGTACCGGGCCGCTAACCGTGGCGAAGAACTGGTGCTGGATACCCCCAGCTTGTTTGCCAACTACGGCAACAAGAAGGTGGAGTGGATTGCACCCCGTCAGGCCACCAAGATGGACCTGCTTCGTTCTGTTGACGGCGGAAAAACTTGGAAAAAGGTGCTGGATAACGTAGATCCTGCGCTTTACGTGGATGCCAACGGCAAGGGCACGTACACGGACAACAATGCGCCGAACGCCTACTATAACTACAAGATTGTGGTGCGGGATGATAAGGGCAACGAGAAAGAGTCTGCTCCCAACAATGTGCCCGAGCAGGCGGAACAGTATCCTGCCATTGATGCGGAGAATCCCACCGTCACCGCGGGCAGCCCTCCCAAGTCCATTCAGAACAAAAATCAGACTAAACTGATCTCCTTTGGCGTGGAGACCAACCGCCCCGTGTCGGCGGACAAGAACCTAATCCTCAATGCCAGCTTTGAAGAAGAGGCAGGCGGTCAGTGGAACAATCGCTCCTTCTTGTGCCCTGAGATTCAGGTGGTAGAGGATGAGACGGCTCCGGACGGCAAGAAGGTGCTGTATTTCAACACCTCTAAGAAAGAGGCGGGTTGGTATACCTTTACGGTGGACGTAGAGCCTAACACCGACTACGTGTTGTCGGCATGGCTTAAAGGTGCTTTCATCAGTGATGAAAACCGCTTCAACGCCAGCTTCGGTGTGCTGGATCCCGATCAGGCGGAGACCGGCTTTATGCTTTACTACGACTGGCATCACGGCATTGGTGGTTGTATGCGTGCCTCTCAGCCCACCCAGCAGCTGTTCCCCACCGCGTGGGATGAGGAGTGGCACCTGCGTTCGGTGGCCTTTAACTCCGGCAATATGAAGCAGGTCACGCTGGCTCTGTACGGTGAGGCTTCTCAGTTGTGGCTGGACGACATCGCTCTCTACAAACTCACCGAAGGTGTAAAATATGCCGGCAAGCGTCTGACGGGCGCTATGAGTTATTCAATGGCACCCAACAGCAGTTGCCCCCCGTCCAAAAGTGCGACCGAAGACGTCAACATTGAGGGTCCCACTTCTGCATTCTGGCAGTCCGGTGCCGGCTGGAAGAACGGCTTTATGAGTGTGGAGGATACCGACAGTGCTTACGGTTATGCGCTGAAATATACCGGCAGCGAAAAGCCTGTGGGCGTCTATTACACCAAGTGGATCGACGTGAAACCCAATACTGAGTATGTGTTCTCAGTGGATATCAAGATCTTGGAGAGCGGATTTGGCAGTTTGGTCTTGTGCGACGACAAGATCAGCGGTCCTGTGAATGCCGTGGAGATTGATTTTGATATAGAAAGCTTCGGCGACGAGTGGTTCCCTTACTGCATCGCCTTTGAGACGGATGTGTTTGATCGCGTTGGTATCGCTGTTTGCGACAGAGGCGGTTCGGCGCTCATTGACAACATTCGCATCTACGAGGTCAGCGATGGTGACGCTTACTACGACGTGGTGGACACCGGCTGGGTCTATGACGAGTACGAGGACAACTGGTACTTCGTCGAGGATCACTATCCGGTGGAAGATACTTGGGTCGAGTATGAGGGCGGCCGCTATTATGTGGACGAGTATGGCTACCGTGTGGCGGATACCTGGATGCAGGACGACAAGGGTTGGAGTTATCTGGGCGAGGACGGCAAGGCTGCCGTAAACGCTTGGGTAGACGACTACTATGTGGACGGCAACGGCTATCGCGTCGCCAACGCGTGGAAGAAGGATGATAACGGCTGGCGTTATCTGGGTGCCGATGGTAAGGCGACCACCAACAAGTGGGTCAAGGACAGCGCCGGCTGGTGCTATCTGGGTGCCGACGGCTATGCGGTGACCAACACCTGGAAGAAGGATTCCGTGGGCTGGTGCTACCTGAACGGAAGCGGCTCCATGACCAAGAATGCTTGGGTCAAGGACGGCGGCAAGTGGTATTACCTCGATGCCAACGGCTATATGGTTACCAACGCGTGGAAGAAGGATTCCGTGGGTTGGGTGTACGTTGGTTCCGACGGTGCGATGCTCACCAACGCC
>JAZOWI010000014.1:0-16258 GCA_045659145.1 Acutalibacteraceae bacterium
GTGACGACGCCGGCAAGTTCCTGACCGCTTACTACGACACCAAGATCTACGAGAACGATCCCTTCGCTAAGTTGGATCAGACCGGTGTTGGTATGCTGATGGAGATGGCCGTGACCAAGGGTAAGGCGGCTCGTCCCTCCACGCACTGCGGTATCTGCGGTGAGCACGGCGGCGACCCCGTTTCCGTGGAGTTCTGCCACAAGATCGGTCTGGACTATGTGTCCTGCTCTCCCTTCCGCGTGCCGATCGCCCGTCTGGCCGCCGCACAGGCTGCTATCAAGGGCTAATCTGAATAATCAGATTTATAGCGCATAACAAAATTATCCCCACCGAGC
This sequence comes from Acutalibacteraceae bacterium, assembly GCA_045659145.1. Lineage (GTDB taxonomy): Bacteria > Bacillota > Clostridia > Oscillospirales > Acutalibacteraceae > UBA5905. Next base: position 336 of record JAZOWI010000014.1, read on the forward strand.
AATCGGTGGGGATTTTTCTTTGTAAAGTCCTTTTTATTGGACATAGGGCGTGGTATACTGTGTTTAAGAGGTGAGTAAAATGAAAAACCTATGGAGATATGCCGTTGCTGGAAACATAAAGAAAACACGAATTGACGAAAACGGCATTATGAGATATGGAACTGCGGCATTTAAAGGAAATACGAAAGTGTATCTTTGCGGTCGCCTATGGGATGAAAGATTACCAGACGAAAACAAAACAGGAATTTCTGTTTTAGGCCTTAGTCGTGGCAGAAGATATTATGTGGATTTTGTTCCAATCGAATTAATCGAGAATTTAAGAATTACAAGAGTATATACACCAAAGGTGTTGGATATGATGTCCGATTTTGAGTTCTGCGAAGGCTGGTGGGGAAACACACAAGAAGAAAGAGACGATGCCTCGGCATTCTTGAAGCGATTAAAAGAAAAGTATGGAATAGAATAACTTTTTGGATGGTGAGCAAAATGGATATGCAAAAAGCGTTTGATGAGCACGACTTAATTGATATGATGTTTGAAAGTACAGATATTGATACTTTTAAATTACTCTGGGGCAAAGATAAAGATGCGAAAAAATGGAGCGAACTTTTGCATTCGTGTTACTGGGAGCAAAGTTATGAAAGTGTCGGCGGTGACGAAGGATACCTTGATGACCCTCTTATAAATGAAAAGAGATTAAAATATTTAGAAGAACTGATAACATTTTTAGAAGAGTCAGGTGTTAAGGCAGTGAATGATTCTCCTGGTATATAATTTCCCTCTTTTGTGTATAGCAGCACAGGCTGCCATCAAGGGCTAATCTGAACACTCAGATTTATAACGCATAATAAATTTATCCCCACCGAGCAATCGGTGGGGATTTTTCTGTTGCGCTTGTGCAAAAATATGGTATACTTTTCATATCAAACAAAAAAGGATGGTTTCATATGCTGGAAAAGCTATTCAAACTCAAAGCGCACAATACCACCGTTAAGACCGAGGTGGTGGCAGGCATCACCACCTTTATGACCATGGCCTACATTCTGGCGGTCAACCCCAGCATCCTGGCGGATGCGGGTATGGATCCCACGGCGGTGCTGCTGGCCACCGCCATCGCCTCCTTCATCGCCACCGTCTGTATGGCGCTGACCGCCAACCTGCCCTTCGTGCTGTCCGCCGGTATGGGACTTAACGCCTATCTGGCCTACACGGTGGTGCAGGGAATGGGCTACTCCTGGCAGATCGCTCTGCTGGCGGTGTTTGTGGAGGGTCTCATCTTTATCGCCCTCTCCCTCACCAACGTGCGGGAGGCCATCTTCAACGCCATCCCCCTGACCCTCAAACGGGGCGTGTCGGTGGGCATCGGTCTGTTCATCGCCTTCATCGGTTTGCAGAATGCAGGGCTGGCGGTGGACTCCTCTACTCTGGTGACCATCACCAGCTTCACCGAGAACTTCCGCACCCACGGCATCTGCGCTCTGCTGGCGGTGGTGGGTCTGCTGCTCACCGCCGTGCTGCACGTGCGCGGGGTCAAGGGCTCCATCCTCATCGGCATCGTAGCCACCTGGCTGCTGGGCATCCTGTGCCAGCTGACGGGGCTGTATACCCCCGCCCCCGACGGCGGCTTCTATTCTCTCATCCCCACCGCCGTGGTATCCTTCGACTTCTCTAAGCTGGGCGAGACCTTCGGTCAGTGCTTCGCGGTGGACTGGGGTGCCATCCGTCCTCTGGACTTTATCGTGGTGATCTTCGCCTTTCTGTTCGTGGATCTGTTTGACACGCTGGGCACCCTCATCGGTGTGGCCACCAAGGCGAATATGCTGGACAAGGAAGGCCGTCTGCCCCGCATCAAGCCGGCACTGATGGCGGACGCCATCGGCACCTCCGCGGGCGCAGTGCTGGGCACCTCCACCGTCACCACCTTCGTGGAATCCGCCTCCGGCGTGGCCGTCGGCGGCCGCACCGGTCTGACCGCCATGGTGTCGGGTCTGCTGTTCCTGCTGTCCACCCTGTTCGCCCCCCTGTTCACCACCATTCCCTCCTTCGCCACCGCCCCCGCGCTGATCATGGTGGGCTTCCTGATGTTCAGCTCGGTCACCGAGATCTCCTTTGACGACGACAAGCTGACCGACACCATCCCCGCCTACATCGCCATCCTCGCTATGCCGCTGTTTTACAGCATCTCCGAGGGCATCAGCCTGGGCATCATCTCCTACGTAGTGCTGAATCTCTGCACCGGCAAGGCCAAGAAGGTGACCCCTTTAATGTACGTGCTGGCGGTACTGTTCATCCTCAAATACATTTTCCTGTAATTCACCGAAACAAATTGACCCCCCACCCTATGACCAAGGAGCACTGTATCTCCTTTGTGGCCACGTAACGGGGGGATCGGGTGTAACCGGTGTAATTCTATTCCGAGGCAACCCCAAGACCCGCCTCTCCTTGCGCGGACGCGGATTCCTGTCAATCGCCACGGCCTGATGAAACAGAAAATGTAAACAAGAGGGGATCCTATGAACACTCCATCCAAATCGCGTATTGCCCTAACCTTTGACGACGGCCCTGCCGCCCACACCTCGCGCCTGCTGGACCTGTTCGCTCATCACGGAGGCAAGGCTACCTTCTTTCTAACCGGAGAATGCATAGAAGGGTATCAAGATATCCTGCGACAAATGGTAGCCCAAGGGCACCAAATCGGTATCCACGGCTGGAACCATCAGGATCTGACCACCCTCACCGCCGAACAAGCCGCCGAGCAGATCGAACAAACCCGCGTCGCAATCCGCAAGGCGACCGGCGTGGACACCCGTCTGGTGCGTCCTCCCTATGGCAGCCTGAATCCTACCCTCCAAGCCGTCGGACAACAGCTGGATGTGGTCTTCATTAACTGGTCAGTGATCACAATGGACTGGGAAACCCTGAACGCTGAGGCGGTATGCAATGAAATCCTATCGCAGACCGTTGACGGCGACATTGTGCTGTGTCACGACCCCCATCTCTCAACGGTGGATGCCATCGAGTTGGCGCTTCCTCGATTATGGGAACGTGGATACGAACCGGTGACCGTGTCGACCCTTCTATCCGCTCACGCGCCCTTGCAGGCAGGACATCTGTATAATAAGGCATAAACAGAATGGCGGCTCCCCACGCGGGGAGCCGCCATTTTACATTTCCTTATTTCTTTTTATACACACGCACGTAGTCCACGTACATACTCTGAGGCAGAGGGGTGGTATCGTCCGCAATGAAAGGCTCATAGTTATACAGCGCCAGATTGATGATGATCCAGTGCTTCTGATGAAAAGAATTCAGCATAGAAGGGTCATCCAAAAACACTTCGGTGCACATCTTGTCGTCAAAGAAGAATTTGATGCTCTTCTCATCCCACTCAATGGCAAACACGTGGTATTTATCCGCCAGAATCCCCTCGGATACACGGTGCTTCACCGCACCAATATCTCTGTGGTTTTCCCGATCCACACCCCAGTGGAGGCCGGAGGTGTGCTGCTGATTCTGCACCTGCTGATATTTATCCGCATCGGTGCCGGCGCCCACCATTTCCATCACGTCGATCTCGCCGCAGACCGGCCAGCCCAGCTCGTCGCTGGTGGTCAGGTAGTAGTCGCCCATGGTCCACAGAGCCGGCCACACGCCCTCGCCGTAAGGCAGGCGGGCACGGAACTCCAAACGACCGTATTGGAAGCTGAACTTATGGGAGGAGTTGATGGCGCCGGTGGAGAATTTCAGTCCGCGATTTTCCTTGGGATTCTCATGGCGAGCGGTGATAATCAGGTTGCCATTGCGCAGCTCTACGTTCTCCTTATTCTCGGTGTAGAAGTCGCCTTTTCCCTCTTCGTAGCTCCACTTGGAGGTGTCCAGAGCGGTGTCATTGAACTCATCGTTCCAGAACAGCTCCCACTCGTCACCGGGTTCAAACTCATACCCCTTGTTGTCCACCTTAGAGGTAGTGGTAATACCGCCGCCATCGGTTTTGGAGGTGGTGGTAAAGTTGGGTGTCCACTTGGTAGAGGACGTGGTCACCGTGGTAGACTTGGTGGTCGTGGACTTGGTCGTGGTCACCTTGGTGGTGGAATTGGTCTTGGTAGAAGACTTGGTGGTGGTCTTCTCGGTCTTGGTAGAAGACTTGGTGGTAGTCTTCTCGGTCTTATCGGCGGAAGAGTTGGTGGTAGTCTTCTCGGTCTTATCGGCGGAAGACTTGGTGGTGGTCTTCTCGGTCTTGGAGGTCTTATCCGACTCCGTGACGCTCACGTCCGCCTCGGTGGTTGTGTCCTGAGAGGCGTCGATGCTCTCATCGGTAGACTCCGTCGCATCGTCGGTGGACTCAGTGGTGTCGGTATCGTCGGTGGACTCCACGGGATCCTCCACAGACACGTCCGGCTCGACAGGGTTCTCATCCACGCTGGTGCCGGTGGATACGTCGTTGTCCTTGCCGGGATCCGGCTGGGGCTTCTGACCGCAGGCGACGCAGCCCAACAGCATCGTCACAGCCAGCAATAGGGCTAACCATTTCTTCATAACATCTCTTCCTTTCCTCTGTTTTGAGTTGCATATAATTGTTATAACATAATTATTATATAATGCAAATAATTGAATTACTAGCATAAATATTGCGCAAAATTTGTATTATATTGCTTTTTTGATAAACTATTGCTCTAAACCACCCCTTTCCGCAAAAAAGGAAAAGGGCTCCCGCAGGAGCCCTTTTCGGGGGAATGCTTACTCCTCCTCGTCCTCCTGTTGCAGGACGCGGTCCAGCACGTGGCGGTAGATGCCCGTGTATTGTTCACGGGCACGCTCCAACGCCTGCGAGGACAGAGTGCCCTCTTTCAGACGGCGGCGCAGGTATTTGGCCTTCTTCTCCAGACGGGAGAACTCGCGATTGATGCTGCCCAACGCCCTCGAGGCGGTAGGATCGGAATAGTAACCCATAGTTGATTCCTCCTAACGTGATTCGGTTGTTTCGTCAGGAAGGCATAAAAAAAGCCTATCCTGCCAATGGATAGAACTCTCCCTTGGAAAGTTCATATCTCATTCGCAAAATAAGCGGTTTTTGTTCGCCATCATCATAGCACATTCGCCCCCGTTTGTCAACAGAAAATATAAGGGCAAAAGAAAACTCCCCGAAAGAGAGGTCTCTTTCGGGGAGAAATAGGTTCTATGTCGTTGCCATCGCAACGGCACCTACTTTTTTAAAAACGATCCGGTAAGACGGTGATTACTCAGCGTCCCAACCATCGTAACGGCCATACTGGCAGTCGTTGTTACCGGAAGCGGTCTGGAACATCTCCAGCATGTTGATCGGGTCGTCGAAGTCGGCCAACCAGCCCTCGCGAGCGATGTCGAAGTTGCCCTGCTTACGCTCCTCCAAGAAGGTGTTCCACTCAACCTGCTGAATGGTCATCTGAATGCCGATCTCGGCGAAGTCCTGCTGCATGATCTGAGCAGCGGCCACGTGGCCGGAGCCGTCGTTGGTCAGGTACTCGATCACGATGGGAGTCTCAGCGGACAGCTTGCCGTCCTCGCCGAACTTGAAGCCGGCAGCCTCCAGATACTCACGAGCCTTAGCCACGGTGGCGTCGAAGTCGTCGTTGATGGCGTTCACATCGTAGTAGGAGTTATCCTCAGCGGTGGGCTTGAAGATGCCGCCGTTACCGTCGGCCATACCCAGCGGGATGTAAGAGGAAGCAGCAACCTGACCGGTCTGACCAACGGTCTCGCAGATGGCGTTACGGTCGATCAGGATGTTGAAGGCCAGACGCATGCAAGCGGCCTCTTCGGGGGTCTTGTCCTTGAACAGCTCGCTGTTGGCGTTGAAAGCCACATAGTAGGTGCCCAGGTTGTCAACGATCTTGAACTCTTTGTTTTCGTCCGCCAGCAGCTTGGCGATCTCGTCGGTGGGAACGGTGTCGATGATGTCCACGTTGCCGGCGTTGTAGGCGGCATAGATAGCGGTATCGTCCGCGCTCAGCATGAACTCGATCTTGTCCACGGTGACGGTGTCAGCAGCGTGGTAGTTGGGGTTCTTCTCATAGGTCATGGACACGTCGTGAGTCCAGCCCTTGCACACGAAGGGACCGTTGGAAACGAAACCGGCCTCGGTGCACCAGGCGCCGGGAGCGCCGGCCTCGGTCTCAAAGGCAGCCTTGGGAACGGGGAAGAAGGTGGGGAACGCCATCAGACCCTCGATGTAGGCGCAGGGAGCAGACAGGGTGAAGGTCAGGGTGGTAGCGTTGTCCGCCTTAACAGCCAGCTCGTCGGGATAGCCCACGAAAGAGGAGAACATATAGCCGTAGTCGGAAGCAGTCTCGGTAGCGGCAGCGCGCTTCCAGGACTTCTCGAAGTCAACAGCGGTCAGAGCGGTGCCGTCGGACCACTTCAAACCGTCCTTCAGGGTCACGGTGAAGGTGACAGAGCCATCCTCAGCGGGATCGGACACGGTGTAGCCGGTGGCCAGATCCGGAACGGTCTTGCCCTCCGCGTTGTAGGTGTACAGACCGGCAAAGGAGTTAACAGCCAGGCAAGCACCGTCAACGGAGCTGTTCAGAGCGGGATCCAGATAATCCGGCTCGGAAGCCAGGTTGATGCGCACGGTCTTGGAGCCGTTGTCCAGCTTAATGTTCTGGAAGAACTTGTAGCCGAACAGGTTGGAGTACATACCGGAGACATACTCCTTCTCCATGTAGATGTCGTTGTAGTAGTACAGGGGGATGACGCAGCCGTTGGACATCAGAATGTCCTCAGCCTCGTGCATCATCTCGGTACGCTTCTCGGTGTCGGTCTCCAGCTTGATCTTGTCGATCAGCTCGTCGTACTGCTTCCAATCGTTGATAGGATCGATGAAAGCATCACTCAGCAGAGAGGCGGCATCCTTCTTGTCGGTGTTGCCGGCGGGGTCGCTGTTATCGGGAGCGGGTCCGCAAGCACAGACGGACAGAGCCATGACAACAGCCAGGATCAGTGCCAAATACTTTTTCATTGTGGTTTCCTCCTAAAAAGTTTTTTTATTATACTCTGCCAACGCCGTCACCGTAGCGGAAGAGTTCAAGAAAACCGCCGTGGTGACCGAAGTGGACAGAAAGTATACAAAGATTATTTGTTCCAGCAGGCGGACAGGTGTCCGTTGCCGCGGTCGGTGAGAGAGGGACACTCCAACGCGCACTGCTCGGTTGCGTATTGGCAACGGGTGCGGAAGGGGCATCCGGTAGGCATATGCAGCGGGCTGGGAACGTCGCCCTCCAACACGATGCGCTGACGGCTGCGGGCGATATCCGGATCCGGAATCGGTACCGGGGACACCGGGGACGGGGTGTAGGGGTGCAGGGGGTCCTCGTTGAGCTCGTCGGCATCCGCCAGCTCCACGATCTTGCCCAGATACATCACGGCGATGCGCTGGGAGATGTGGTGCACCACCAGCAGGTCGTGGGCGATGAACAGATAGGCCACGCCCAGCTTCTCCTGCAACTCCTCGAACATATTGATGACCTGCGCCTGAATGGACACGTCCAGAGCGGACACAGGCTCGTCACACACGATGAACTGGGGATCCACCGCCAGAGCGCGGGCGATGCCGATGCGCTGACGCTGACCGCCGGAGAACTCGTGGGCATAACGGGTAGCGTGCTCGGAGTTCAGACCCACGTAGTTCATCAACTCCAGGATCTTCTCGCGACGCTCTTTCTTATTGGAATACAGATTATGGACATCCAGCGGCTCGCCGATGATGTCCTCCACCGTCATACGGGGGTCCAGAGAGGAATAGGGGTCCTGAAACACCATCTGCATCTTCTTGCGCATGGCCTGAATGTTCTGACCGGTGACCTCCTCGCCGTCAAAGAACACCTGACCGGCGGTGGGCTCGTACAGACGCAGGATGCTGCGACCGACGGTGGTCTTACCGCAACCGGACTCACCCACCAGACCCAGGGTCTCACCCTTATTAATGGTGAAGGAGACGCCGTCCACGGCTTTGAGGGGGGTCTTCTTAAAGAAGCCGGTGCGGATGGGGAAATGCTGTTTCAGGTCCTTGACCTCCAACAAAATATCACTCATCGGACTGACCTCCTTCCGCCATCACGGCATCGCGGATATTCATCCAGCAGGACGCCTTGTGGTTTTCATTGATAGAGATCTCCTCCGGCTTCTCAGTCAGGCAGATCTTCATGGCGTTATCGCAACGGGTGCAGAAGGAGCAACCCTCCGGCAGGTTGAGCATATTGATGGGGGTGCCGAGGATGGGCACCAGCTTCTCCTTCATACGGGTCACGTTGGGGATGGAACGAAGCAGACCCTTGGTGTACTCGTGCTTGGGGTTGTAGAAGATCTCGTGGGCGGTGCCCCGCTCACAGATGCGGCCGCCGTACATGACGATGATGTTGTCGCACATACTGGCGATGACACCCAAATCGTGGGTGACCAGAATCACCGCCATGCCCAGCTCCTTCTGCAACTTCTGCATCAGTTCCAGAATCTGCGCCTGAATGGTCACGTCCAGAGCGGTGGTGGGCTCATCGGCGATGAGGATGTCCGGCTCACAGGCCAGCGCCATGGCGATCATCACCCGCTGCCGCATACCGCCGGACAGCTCGAAGGGATACTGTTTAAGGCGGCGCAGGGGCTCGTTGATGCCCACCAGTTCCAGCAGCTCCGCCGCCCGTGCCTTGGCCTCTTTGCCCTTCTTATTGGTGTGAAGGGTGATGGCCTCCACCAGCTGGTTGCCGATGGTGAAGACGGGGTTCAGGCTGGTCATGGGATCCTGGAAAATGATGGAACAGCACTTGCCGCGGAACTCGCGCATCTGCTTATCCTTCCACTGGGTGATGTCCTCACCCTTGTAGTAGATATGACCGTCCACGATCTTGCCCGTGGAGGCCAGAATCTGCATAATAGAGTAGGCGGTCACCGATTTACCGGAGCCGGACTCGCCCACGATGCCCAGAATCTCGCCGTGGTCGAGATCAAAGGAGACACCGTTGACAGCGCACACCTCACCGGAATCGGTAAAGAAAGAGGTGTGCAGGTCTTGTACACGGATCAGAGGCATATTCATTTTTCTCACCTCTTCAACTTAGGATCGAAGGCATCGCGCAGACCGTCGCCCAGCAGGTTGAGGCTCAGCACGATGACACATATCATAATGGCGGGGAACACCAGCTTGTGGGGATAGGACATAATGCCGTCACGCGCGGCATTGGCCAGCGAACCCAGAGAGGGCATCGGCGCCTTGACGCCCAAGCCCACAAAGGACAGATAGCTCTCGGTGAAGATGGCAGAGGGGATCTGCAAAGCCACCGAGATGATGATGACGGACAGACAGTTGGGGATGATGTGCTTGCGGATGATCCGCGCCGGCTTGGCACCGATGGAGCGGGCCGCCAAAATATACTCATTCTCCTTGATGGAGAGGATCTGACCGCGGATCAGACGGGCCATGGACACCCAGTACAGCAGACCGAACACAATGAAGATGGAGATCATATTGGTGCCCAGGTTGGCCAACAGCGTGCCGGGCTTAAAGACCAGTCGCTCGTTGAGCACCACCGACAGCAGAATGATGATCAGCATATCGGGGAGCGAATAGATGATATCCACGATACGCATCATCACCAGATCCACCTTGCCTCCCAAGTAGCCGGAAATACTGCCGTAGATCAGGCCGATGATCAGCACGATGATACTGGCGAACAGACCGATGGTCAGGGACACACGGGTGCCGTAGATAACACGGATGAAATAGTCGCGGCACAGCTCGTCGGTGCCGAGGATATGGGGGAACAGCTTCTCGCCGGTCTCCTCCATATACTGCTGTTCCATCTCACTGTACTCGAAGGGCGCCAGATTCTGGGCGCCGCGGTCACGCTTGCCGCCCACCTTGATGATCTCCTCGTAGCCGTAGGGCACGATCATGGGCGCCACGATGATGAGCACCAGAATCACACCCAGCAGAGCGATACTCATCACCGCCAAGGGGTTGCGGAACAACCGCTTCATACCGTCCTTGAAGAAGGTGGTGGACTCGCTCATCACGTCCTGCTGTGCCTTCTCCTCGTCGGTTGCTTTTTCAAATTTAGATAAGTCGATCTGAGCACTCAACAGGCTCTTCTTCGGCATTTTGTCATTTGTATTCATTGTAGCACCACCACATTAATCGAATTTGATTCTGGGATCCACGACCTTGTAGAGCAGGTCGCAGACCAGGTTGGCGATCACCATAATGGTGGCCAGGAACACCGTCGTGGCCATGATCATCGTGTAGTCACGGTCATTGATGGCAGTAATGAACTTACTGCCGATGCCGCCCACGGTGAAGATGGTCTCCACCACCATGGAGCCGGTGATGATGTAGGCAATCTGGGGGCCGGCGTAGGTGATGACCGGGATCATCGAATTACGCAGGGCATGCTTGAAGATCATCTTGGTGCGGGAGACACCCTTGGAGCGGGCGGTGCGGATATAATCCTGACCCAACGCATCCAGCATACTGGTCTTGGACAGACGGGTGATATACGCCATGGGATAGGCCGCCAGCGCAATGACCGGCAGGATATAACTGGGGTCATTGGCGTTCCACACGGGGATCCATTGGAGCTTGATACAGAAAACAAGCAGCAACAGGGTCGCCAACACGAAAGAGGGCACCGCCGTGAACAAGGTGGAGAAGAACACGATGACCCGATCCGGCAGCTTGTTGCGCATCAGCGCAGCGGTACTGCCGAAGAAGATGCCCAGCACCAGCGCCACGCCCATGGCCATCAGGCCCAGCTTGGCGGAGATGGGGAAAGACTCACCGATGATGGCGCTGATCTCGCGGCCGTTCTTCAAGGATACGCCGAAGTCGCCCTGCACCATTCCCTTCATCCAGTTGACGAACTGCACCGGCAAGGGTTCGTCCAGACCGTAGCGCTCATTCAGCGCCTGAATGGTCAGGGGATCCAGTGCCTTCTCGCTGTTGAAGGGGCCGCCGGGGACGGCGTGCATGGTGAAGAAGGTAATGGCACAGATGATCAGCACTGTGACGATGGCGAGCACTACTCGCTTCACGATATAACGGGTCATAGTTTATTCCTCCTATTTATTAACCGCTCAAAAAAGCGGCGGGAGCGACCGTAGCCGCTCTATGGTCAGCGCCGTCCTGCATACGGACCACCGTCCTCTTGCAAAGGGGCGCCTGATACGCTTTTCCCCATTATAGTCATAAAGTGTCGGCTTGTCAAGGAAACAACGGCGGTTTTTTGCATAAAAATGCTATAATTATTTACCATATATGGAACACCTTGCAAAGTTTCGTTAAAAATTAACATATTTTACCGATTTTCGTCATTTTTTAACGATGCTCTCCCCTGCTCTTCGTGAATGCGTTTTGCAATTTTTCATTTCACGCCTTGCAAAACGGCGGTTTTTACCACCTCAAACAGGCAAAAAAACGGCCCTCTGCCCCACAAAGGCAAAGAGCCGTAAAAAATCTTCTTATCCCAGTGCCTGCCGCACCATCTGTGCCACCTGCTCAGCGCAACGGCGGGAGCCTGCGGCGCTCAGGTGGAGCAGATCCTCGCACTTGTAGCGGCGATCGTCCTCCATACATAAGGCGTACAGGTCGTTGACCGGCACCGCCAATGCCTCCATCAGCGCCACCGCGGCGGCGTTGTAGGTCTTGACCCACTCATTGGAGTAGTTAATGGTGCCTTGCACCCCCGTGTTATCCCCTGCACTGCCCGCTTCCAGAATGGGCACGGTGGTGGCGAAGATCACCTGCGCCCCCTGCTGACGGCACAAAGTCACGATGCGCCGTAGAAAGGAGGTGTACTCCTCAATGGGATGAATGGGCTCGGTCATAGGCGCCTCGATGTTCATATCCCAATAGCCGTTGTTGAAATGCACCAGCTCAATGCCCTGGTTGTGCTTGAACATCTGATTGACCTGCCACAGCGTATAGGCGGCAAACCGTCCGTTATCCTCGGGATACAGCACCTCGTATTCCCCCGCCAACAGGTCGGTCACATCCTGCTGATATCCCATCCGAATGGAGTCGCCCAACAGCAATACCTTCTTCATTTCATCCCATCCTTTTCCCGATTTGTCCTCACCATACCACATTTTGTTGTCCCATGCAAGGGCAACCACTGCTTTTTGTGTAAAAAACCTTGAAGAAAGATATAAAAATGCTACTTTTTTCACGATAAATGATTGATTTTTTCGATGGGGTTTGCTATAATGCAGATATCTTTTGGGTACGGAGGTGCTTCATTATTATGCGTTTGGGAAGAATTCAAAACAATTACTCTTTGGAAGGTTTCCAACTGGTCAAGGAGCAGCAGCTTTCTTTCGTAGAAGTATGCTGTAACAGCGAGGAAGAGGCTCTGAATCTGGTGGCCAAAAAAGCCGACATTAAGAAGGCAATGGAGCAGACCGGCATCGACGTGTCCTCCATCGGTCGGTGGGGTCACGGCAAGTTGCAGGAAAACGGCATCGTGGTGCCGGAGCGGAAGGAAAGCTACTTCAAGCTGCTGGACGCCGCTATGGAGCTGGGAGCCAAGACCTTTGTCTGCGGCATCAACTACGACGACAGCATCAGCCTCTACCGCAACTACGTCAACGCGGTGGACTTCTTCGGCGAGCTGACCGATCGTTCCAAGGACAATCCCATCAAGGTAGCCCTGCACAACTGCGACTGGGACAACTTCGTTATCGCTCCCAAGCAGTGGGAGGTCCTACTGAGCGAGAACCCCGATCTGTACATCAAGTTTGACCCCTCTCACTCTTACAACCACGGCGAGAACTATCTGGACGTGCTGTCCGACTGGGCGGAGCGGGTGGCCCATATGCACATCAAGGGCACCTGCCACGCCGGCAAGCGTTGGGTGGACGATCCCCCCGCCGGTATGGACGATATTCAGTGGCCCTCCCTCTTCGCCATCCTGTACGCCCGCGGCTACGACGGCGATCTGAGCATTGAGCCCCACTCCGCCACCTGGAGCGGCGAATTGGGCAACAAGGGCGTACTCTTTACGCGGGACTACATCAAGCAGTTCCTGCTGTGATCCTATTTTCCGTCATGCAGAACCGCCGGCTGGGTGGTCTGTAAATAAATTGTAAAAATCAACAAAGCTAAGGAGTGTCCGTTATGGCAGAAACAATCACCCGCGTTGGCATCATCGGTTGCGGTGGTATCGCCAACAACAAGCACATGCCCGCTCTGTCCAAGGTAGAGAACTGCGAGATGGTGGCCTTCTGTGACATCATTCTCGAAAAGGCGGAGGCAGCCGCCAAGAAGTTCGGCACCCCCGACGCCAAGGTGTACGAGGATTACAAGGAGCTGCTCAAAGACGAGAGCATCGACGTGGTGCACGTGTGCACCCCCAACCGCTCCCACAGCTTCATCACCGTGGACGCCTTGGAGGCCGGCAAGCACGTGATGTGCGAGAAGCCCATGGCCATCAACTCCGCCGAGGCCAAGAAGATGCTGGATGCCTCCATCCGCACCGGCAAGCTGCTGTCCATCGGCTATCAGAACCGTTTCCGCGGCGATTCTCTGTATATGAAGAAAGAGTCTGAGGACGGCACCTTCGGCGACATCTACTTCGCCAAGGCCAACGCCATCCGCCGTCGCGCCGTTCCCACCTGGGGCGTATTCCTGAACGAGTACGAGCAGGGCGGCGGTCCCCTGATCGACATCGGCACCCACGCGCTGGATCTGACCCTGTGGATCATGGACAACTACAAGCCCAAGTACTGCGTGGGCACCACCTATCACAAGCTGAACAAGGACACCGATCAGGGTAATGCTTGGGGCAGCTGGGATCCTGAGCAGTTCTCCGTGGAGGACAGCGCCTTCGGTTTCGTGGTGATGGAGAACGGCGCTACCATCGTGTTGGAGTCCTCCTGGGCGCTGAACTCTCTGGAAGTCCGCGAGGCGGTGTGCTCCGTCTGCGGCACCAAGGCCGGCGGCGATATGTACGACGGTCTGCGCATCAACGGCATCCGCAACAACCGCCAGTACGTGTTTAAGCCCGACTTCAATGCCGGCGGCGCCGCCTTCTTCGAGGGCGACGGCGGCACCTCCCCCGAGTGCTTGGAGGAGCGTCTGTGGATCGAGGCCTGCCGTGGCGGCGAGGCCCCCATCACCAAGCCGGAGCAGGCCTACTGCGTGACCCGCATTCTGGAAGGCATCTACGAGTCGGCCAAGAGCGGCAAGCCCTACTATTTCGATTGATCTTCATCGACCCCCGACCGCGTGTCGGGGGTCTTTTTTTGTTGCAACCGCACCCCTGCAACACAAAACACCCCGCTTTTTGATGGAAACTGCCGAAAAATTCCCTCTCGGTGCGCCGTCTTTACCCTCTTTCGCCGAAAATGCGAAAAACACTTGCATTTTTTATTGTTTAGTGTTATACTAATGGACGATGAATAAAGGTAAGCAGAGGAGTGGGGCGACCCGCTCCTTTGTTGTTGTCAAGAAGGAGATGATGCGTGTGGCAAAGAACCAGTCCGCCCCCGGCGGCATCGCCGGCGCGGTAGCGCCCTTGGCAGAGCCCATCACCGCGGAGTTGGGGCTGTTGCTGTGGGACATCCGCTTTGTCAAGGAAGGCGCCACCTGGATATTGCGGGTGGTCATTGACAAAGAGGAGGAGCCGGTGTCCATCAACGACTGCGTGGCGGTGTCCCGTCGACTCAGTCCCGTGCTGGACGAGGCAGATCCCATCCCCCAGTCCTACTGCTTGGAGGTCACCTCTCCCGGTGCCGACCGTGAGCTGACCCGCCCCGAGCACTACGCCTACTACGAGGGCTACCCCGTCACCCTGACCCTGTACCACCCCGACGAGAGCGGTCAGCGGGAGTTTGCCGGTCTGCTGGCAGGCTGGGAGGACGGCTTCACCATCGAGACCGAAGAGGGCACGCCCCTCACCTTCGACAAGAAGCAAGTCGCCGCCATCCGTGCCATCGACCAGTGGGACGAGGACGGCGCAGAGGAATAATTCCGTTATCATTACGGCCGTCACGGCCGGTGGAGGTAAAGACTATGACGAACAAGGAAATCAACGAGTTTTTTGAAGCGCTCAAGCTGTTAGCCAAGGAAAAGGGCATCGACGTGGAGTATCTGCTGGAACGCATTCGGGCAGCCATCGTGGTGGCAGTCAAGAAGGACTTCGGCGGCGACGAGAACATCATCGTGGTGATGGATCCCGAGACCAACGACTTCTCCGTGGCTCTGCGCAAGACCGTGGTGGAAGAGGTGCAGAACCCCGATGAGGAGCTGACGCTGGAACAGGCCCAGCAGTACAATAAGCGGGCCAAGATCGGCAAGGTCATCGACATCAAGCTGGATCCCAAGCACTTCGGCCGCATCGCCGCCCAGTCTGCCAAGCACGTGATCCGTCAGGGCATCCGTGAGGCGGAGAAGAATCAGCAGGTGCTGGAATTCCAGCGCCGCAAGCAGGAGCTGGTCACCGTCACCGTCACCCGCATCGATCCCCGTTCGGGTGCCGCCACCGTGCAGGTGGGTAAGGGCGAGACCGTCCTGCCCAAGAGCGAGCAGATGGAGAGCGACGTGATCACCGAGGGCGCTCACCTGAAGGTGTACGTGGTGGACGTCAAGGAGACCGAGAAGGGCCTGCGGGCGCTGGTCTCCCGTACCCACCCCGGTCTGGTGACCCGTCTGTTTGAGAATGAGGTGCCCGAGATCTTCGACGGCACCGTGGAGATCAAGTCCGTCTCCCGCGAGGCGGGCAGCCGCACCAAGATGGCGGTGCTCTCCCACGACGAGAATGTGGACGCCGTGGGCGCCTGCATCGGTCAGCGGGGCGCCCGTGTGGCCGGCATCGTAGAGGAACTGGGCGGCGAGAAGATCGACATCGTGGAATACAGCGACGATCCCGCCACCTTCATCGCCGCCGCTCTGGCTCCTGCCA
>JAZOWI010000015.1:0-15845 GCA_045659145.1 Acutalibacteraceae bacterium
CTGCGACTGGTACATCGAATTGTGCAAGTCCCGTTTGCAGGGCGAGGGTGCCGACAGCGCCCGCCGCGTGCTGCTGTACGTGATGTCCGGTATGCTGAAACTCTTACATCCCTTTATGCCCTTTATCACCGAGAAAATCTGGCAGACCCTGCCCCACGAGGGGGACAGTCTGATGATCGCCCCCTGGCCTGTCTACGATGCCGCTTACCACTTCCCCGCCGAGGAGAAGGAGATGGAGCGCATTATGGAGGCCATCCGCGGCATCCGTAACCGCCGCGCCGAGATGAACGTGCCCCCCTCCAAGAAGGCGGATCTGTATATCGAGACCGCCTTTGCGGACACCTTCACCGCCGGCATCCCCTTCTTACAGCGTTTGGCCTCTGCCGCCGACGTGTACGTGGGCGACAGCTATGAGGTGGCGGGTGCGGTGAGCATCGTCACCGCCGCCGCCACCGTCAAGATCCCCATGGACGCCCTGGTAGATAAGGCTGCGGAGTTGGCCCGTCTGGAACGGGAATACAACAACGTGAAGAAGCAGCTGGACGGCGTGCTGGCACGTCTGAACAACAAGGCCTTCACCGACAAAGCTCCCGAGGCCGTGGTCAACGGCGCACGTGAGCAGGCCAATGGTCTGCAAGAGAAGCTGACCCTGCTGACCCAGTCTATGGACGCCCTGAAATAACCTAATAATGATAGTGGCCGCATTCCCGCCCGTGGGAATGCGGCTTTTTTTGTTGCTTTTTGGCAGAAAAAAGGTGTATAATGAAAAAGAAAATTTTTTCCAAAAATCAGTAACCTTTTGACAGCATTTGCCGTGTATAGAGGTGAAGGGGATTGAAAAGAGTCGGGGAGGTGAATGGGAATGGAGGACAACCGTATCGTGGCACTGTATTGGGATCGGGATCAGCGCGCGCTCACCGAGACCCAGCAAAAATACAGCGGCTACCTGCATCGCATCACCCACAACATCCTGCAAAACGAGCAGGATGCGCAGGAATGTGTCAACGACACCTATCTGCGGGCGTGGGAGTCCATTCCGCCCCATCGTCCCCAGCGGCTCTGCGCCTTTTTGGGCAAGATCGCCCGCCATCTGGCACTGGATCGCTACGCGGCCAACACCGCCCAAAAGCGAGGCGGCGGCACCACCGCCGTCTTGCTGGAAGAGTGGCGGGACTGTCTTCCCTCCGTCGCGGGACAGGTAGAGGACGAAGTAACCGTGCAGGAGACGCTCAGCCGCTTCCTGCGGAGTCTGTCCGTCCGACACCGCCGTCTGTTCATTCGACGCTATTGGTACGGCGATTCCATTCAGGAGCTTGTCGCCACCTTCGGCGGCAGCGAGAGCCGTATTAAAACGCAATTATACCGCACCCGTCAGGAGCTGAAAGAGTTTTTGGAAAAGGAGAATATTGCTCTATGAAACGAGAAGAACGTCTGCATCGCCTGTTCGGCGGCATTGAGGACGAACTGATCGAGGATGCCGCCCAGCCCCCCTCCCTACTGTATGTGTGGCTGCCCCGCATCGCCGCCGTAGCGGCGGCAGTGGTGCTCACCATCGGCATTGCCATAGGTCCCTGGTGGGAGCAGAGTCCGCCCCCCATCACACCGCCGCCCACCGGCGACCCCTCTCAGGAGGGCACCCACTCCTCCTCGACCATTACCACAACCACACAGACCGCTACCACCACGGAGGAAGAAGACACCTCTACCACGGAGGACAGCACCACCACCGACCCCTCCTCCGTCACAACGAGTCACACTACCCGATACACAAGTAAAAGCTACGACGCCGGAGGCAAAACAACCACAAAACATACCGACAAGAGCACCACCGGCAAAACCGGTATCAAAACCACCGTCGAGGACGACACGAGAACCACTTCCAAAGGCGGCATAAAGACCACCTCGAAGTCCACCTTTACCTCCTCTAAGCAGACCTCCAAGTCCACCACCAAGGGTAGCACCGCAGGTCCCAATAAGACCACCAAGACTACCGCCCTGTCCACTACCAAGACCACCTCCAAAGACGTGCCCGGTTTTACTACTAAAACCCCTAACAAAAGCACCACCAAATCTACCAAAACCACCACCGGAGGTATGCCCCCGCTCACGTGGGATAAGATGACCAACCCACAGCGTTTCCCCTACTTCCGCTGGAACAGTACCGAACTCAACTATTTTGTCCATAACGACAGTTTGGCGGAAAGCTATGTTGGCGAGAGGCTTGCGGATATCACCGTCACCGGCTACGATAAACACACCGCTACCACCCATACCATCCAAGCTTGTCTCTTTGCCATAAACGGTGTCGACCCCACGGCGGTGGTGGCGATCCGATACGAGGGCGACTCCGTCTACTATCGCGCCACCAACATAGACTATACTGCGGTCACACTGGGAGACCTTATCGACGACTTGAATCTCAAAGAAAGCATCACGGTGGGCAATATCAATTACGATTTTCGGGACGAGGATAACCATTCCCATAAGGCCGATTACAGCGGTCTGACCAAAGAAAAACTGTGGGAACTGCTTCTGTTCGATCCCACCCTGCCCAACGTCTATGAGGAAGGCCTGACCCTTTCCGCCACCGTCACCGTAACCATGCGCTGTCCTTTTCTGGCGAATGATTGGCTGTGCGTGTCAGAGAACGGCTACCTCAAACTGCTGGACTACCGCCACGTCTTCTATATCGGAGAGGAAGCAGCCGCCGCCTTTATAGACTATGTGCTGAATCACTGCACCTTAGAGAATGATTGGGTGTTGCCCGCCAATGCCGTGGCCGGGAACCCCACATCGAACGAACACCCCTCCGACGGTGTCACCACCCGACCGACCACCCGTCGCACCTACTGCTGATCTTCCCCATTCCCCTACCGAAAAGCCGTCCGCCCTTATGGCGGGCGACTTTTCACTTTTTTTGCCCACTTGATTTCTGCCCGCCGACGGGCGTATTGACGATCGTTAAGGCAAAACGTACAATAAAAAACAGAATTTTTTTCCAAAAAGTTTGTGACCTTCTGACGGAAAAATCTGTGTATATAGGTGAAAGGCCTTTTGAACAAAGTCGAGGAGGAGAAAAGATGGAGGACAGCCGCATCGTCGCGTTGTATTTTGATCGGAATGAGAGTGCGCTCACCGAGACTCAACAAAAATACAGCCACTATCTGCACCGCATCGCCCACAACATCCTGCAAAACGAGCAGGACGCGCAGGAGTGCGTCAACGACGCCTATCTGCGGGCGTGGAATTCCATCCCTCCCCACCAACCCCAACGACTGGCTACCTATCTGGGCAAGATCGCACGCAATCTGGCGCTGAACCGTTGCGCCGCTCTCACCGCCGAAAGACGAGGCGGCGGTAATTACCTCACCCTGCTGGAAGAGTGGCGTGATTGCCTGCCCCGAAGCGAGGGCGACCCTGCCGACGATCTGGCGATACGGGAGGCTCTCAACCGCTTTTTAGGCAGTCTGCCCGCCGAACAGCGTCGCATCTTCATCTGCCGCTACTGGTACGGCGATCCCATCGGCTCGATTGCCGCAACCTACGGCTACAAGGAGAGCCGCATCAAGATGGTCCTCTCCCGCTCTCGTCAGGCGCTGAAAGAATTTTTGGAAAAGGAGCATATCGCACTATGAAACAAGAAGAACGACTGCAACATCTCTTTGGTGATATCGATGAAACGTTTGTAACAGATGCTGACCGACCCGGTCGAGCCGTTGTACGGCTCTGGCTGCCCCGTATCGCCGCCATAGCGGCAGCGGTGGTGCTCACCGTTGGCATCGCACTTACTCAACCCTGGAAACAGGAAACACCTCCCATCGCCAACGATCCCACACCCGACAGCTCCGACACCTCCCAGGAGAGCACCGACACCACCGAGAACGAGCTGGGCACCAAGGATACCAACCACGGCGACGCTTCGATAGACGTGACCGATGTGGACGATACCACCACCACGACGCTGACCACCGGTGGCACGGAAGCTGACGACACCACCAAAGGCAACACCCAGCAAACAACCTCCCAAAAGACCACCAGCAATTATACAAAGAACACCACTACCACCACTACCACCGGCTACACACACACCACGCCCGTTCGCGAGGATTCCACGACCGTGACCACCGATTATGCCACCACCACAGAAGAAGGCTTAGCCTACGTCAAAAGGTGGGATGAAAAATCCATCGTGGAGAAATATAGCCGTTTTGAGTGGAACACCACCCTGTTCCATTATGCCGTGACCGAAAAGCCGCTGGCAGAGAGCGTGGTCGGCGACTATATCACCACCATCACCGCTACCGGATACGATATTTACACCGACACCACCCACACCGCCAATCTTCATCTGTATACGGTCAACGACATCCTTTCTGATGCCGCCGTGGCGGTGCGCTACGAGGAGGATCCGGTCTACTATCCGGCGGTCAATGGTGACTATATCCCCGCCACCTTGGGGGATATGATTCGGGATCTCAATATGGAGCAAACCGTCACCCTCGGTAAAATCTATTACACGTATCGCGACGAGGAGTTCAATTTCCACGATACCACCTACAATCCCCTACCCCAAGACGAGCTGTGGCAGCGCCTGTTTTTCGATCCCACCCTGCCCAACGTTTATGAGGATCGTATGAACTTCTTCGACACCATCGACATCTCTCTGCAGATTCCCACACTGGGAGTAAGTTATGCGCTCTCCGTGTCGGAAGACGGCTATCTCTTTACCAATCTGTTTCAGAACGGTAAGGCGTTTTACATCGGTGAACAGGTAGCCGCAGATTTCCTTGCCTACGTGCTGGAAAATGCCACGATGGAGAAGGATCGGGTTGTTCCCTACACCCCCGCCACCACCGACGAAGATACGGCAACCACCACCAGCAAAGGCGCTCGTCCGACGACATCCGTCGCCTACACCACGCCGTAATACGAATGATTCTCTGATATTACACCCCATTCCCCTACCGAAAAGCCGTCCGCCCTTATGGCGGGCGGCTTTTCACTTTTTTTGCCCACTTGATTTCTTTCTATCAATAGGTGTATAATGGATAATCAAGAAGGTGATGACGATGAAAATCAAAGAATTGCTGGGTCAAAATGCCCTGTCCCTGTCCTTCGAGGTGTTCCCGCCCAAGACCGAGTCGGGTTTTGACAGCGTAAAGACCGCCACCGAGGAGATCGCCCGTATGCGCCCCGCCTATATGAGCGTCACCTACGGCGCGGGCGGCGGAACGAGCCGCTACACGCTGGATATTGCCAAGAATATCAAAGAACAATACGGTGTGCCCACGCTGGCTCACCTGACCTGCGTCTCCTCCACCCGCGACACGGTGCGGGAGAAGATCGCCGCCATCCGTGAGGCAGGCATCGAGAACGTGATGGCGTTGCGAGGGGACATCCCCGCCGCCATGCAAGGGGAGGACCGCGGCAGCTGGGACTACCGCCACGCGGTGGATCTGATCCGCCAGTTAAAAGAAGCGGGGGACTTCTGCGTGGGCGGCGCCTGCTACCCTGAGGTGCACCCGGAGAGTGAGAACCAGACCGAGGACATCCGCTATCTTAAAGAAAAAGTGGATGCGGGCTGTGATTTCCTCACTACCCAGATGTTTTTTGATAACAATCTCTTATATAATTTCCTCTATAAGATCCGCGAGGCAGGCATCACCGTCCCCGTGGTGCCGGGCATTATGCCCATCACCAACGGCGGTCAGGTCGCCCGCGCCATCGAACTGTCCGGCTCCTTCGTCCCCCAGCGATTCAAGAGCCTGGTGGACAAGTTCGGCAATGACCCCGCGGCTATGAAGCAGGCGGGCATTGCCTATGCCACCGACCAAGTTATTGACCTATACGCCAACGGCATCACGAATGTGCACGTGTACTCTATGAACAAGCCGGACGTGGCACAGAAGATTCTGGAAAATCTGTCGGATATTATCGGAAAGTAAGGAACGATTATGAGTTTTCGCGCATTTCTCAAAGAGAATACGGTCTGTCTGGACGGAGGGATGGGCACCCTGCTGCACCAGCAGGGGCTCACGGCGGGAGAACTGCCGGAGCGGTGGAATCTCACCCACCCCCAGGCAGTGACCGCCATCCACCGCGCCTATTACGAGGCGGGCAGTCACGTGGTATCCACCAACACCTTCGGTGCTAATTCCTTCCACTACGGAGAGGAAGAATTGGCGGCGGGGGTGGCCGCCGCCGTGGCCAACGCCCGCAAGGCGCAGGCCGAGGTCACCGTGTCCCACCCCACCTTTGTGGCGCTGGATATCGGCCCCACGGGAAAGCTGCTGAAACCCTTGGGGGACTTGGACTTTGAAGAGGCGGTAGAGGTCTTTGCCCGCACCGTCCGACTGGGCGTGACCGCAGGGGTGGATCTGATCCTCATCGAGACCATGAACGACAGCTACGAGACCAAGGCCGCCCTGCTGGCCGCCAAGGAGAACAGCGACCTGCCCGTGCTGGTGTCCAACGCCTACGGTGCCGACGGCAAACTGATGACCGGTGCCACGCCCGCGGCCATGGTGGCTCTGCTGGAAGGTATGGGCGCGGACGCCATCGGTGCCAATTGCTCTCTGGGACCCCGTCAGTTAGCCCCCGTGGTGGAGCAGTTGCTCACCTGCGCCTCGGTGCCGGTGCTGCTCAAACCCAACGCAGGTCTGCCCCGCGTGGAGAACGGGCGCACCCTTTTTGACGTGTCCCCCGCCGATTTCGCCGCTGAGATGGAAGGCTATATCCGTCAAGGTGTCCGTGTGATAGGCGGCTGCTGCGGCACCACCCCTGAGTATATCCGCGCTCTGTCTCCCCTCACCGCCGCCACCCCTACCCCTCTCACCGACAAAGGGCGCACCGTAGTGTCCTCTTATACCCACGCGGTGACCTTTGACAGGGAGCCGCTGCTCATCGGCGAGCGCATCAACCCCACCGGCAAAAAACGCTTCAAGCAAGCGGTGTTGGAAGGGGATATGGGCTATATCCTCAACGAAGGACTGGCTCAGCAGGAAAAAGGCGTCCATCTGCTGGACGTGAACGTGGGTCTGCCCGAGGTAGATGAGACCCGCCTGCTCACCGATACCGTCTGCGCTCTGCAAGAGGTCACCGACCTGCCCTTGCAGATCGACACCGCCTCCCCCGAGGCCATGGAGGCCGCCCTGCGCCGCTACAACGGCAAGGCCCTCATCAACTCGGTGAGCGGCAAGCAGGAGAGTATGGAGGCGGTATTCCCGCTGGCGAAAAAATACGGCGGTGTCCTCATCGCCTTGACGTTGGACGAGGAGGGCATCCCCGCCACCGCCGAGGGGCGGGTGGCCATTGCTAAGAAGATCCTCGCCACTGCCGCCACCTACGGCATCGACAAAAAAGACCTGATCTTTGACACTCTCACCATGGCGGTGAGCGCCGACCCCGCCGCCGCCCGCACCACCCTGACGGCATTGCGCCGCATACGGGAGGAGTTGGGGTGTCACACCTCCCTCGGGGTGTCCAACGTCTCCTTCGGTCTGCCCAATCGGGAGGCGCTGGGCGGCACCTTCTTCGCCATGGCACTGGAAAACGGCCTATCTGCCGCCATTATGAATCCCCGCGCCACCGAAATGATGAAGGTGTACCACACCTACCGCGCCCTCACGGGGTTGGACGAACACTTTGTCACCTATACTCAAATAGCGCCCACCCTGACGACCGCGGCCACCGCCGCTCCTGCCCCCGTCACCACCACCGTAGCCGCAAGTCCTCTGATGGAAGCGGTGATGAAAGGTCTGCGAGACAAGGCGAGAGACCTCACCGCTCAACTATTGACCCAGCGGGAGCCCCTGACCATCGTGAACGAGCACATCCTCCCCGCCCTCAACGCCGTGGGAGAAGGATTTGAGAAAAAAACCATCTTCCTGCCCCAACTGCTGATGGCCGCCGAAGCGGCCAAGTGTGCCTTTGAACAGATCAAGGGCGCTATGACCTCGGAAAAGGCCGCCACACGGGGCCCTGTGGTGCTGGCAACCGTGAAGGGGGATATCCACGACATCGGCAAAAACATTGTGAAGCTGCTGATGGAAAACTACGGCTTCGCGGTGATCGATTTGGGACGGGACGTGTCCCCCGAGATCGTGTTGGCGGCCGTGCGGGAGCACCACGCCCCGCTGGTGGGACTCAGCGCCCTGATGACCACCACCGTGCCCGCCATGGAAGAGACCATCCGCCTGCTCCGCCGGCAAGCCCCCGCCTGCAAAGTGATGGTGGGCGGCGCGGTGCTCACGGCGGACTATGCCGCCACCATCGGCGCCCACCACTACGCCAAGGACGCCATGGAGGGTGTCCGCTATGCCCAAGAGGTCATTCAGTGATAAAAAAACACCTGCGACAGAGTCGCAGGTGTTTTTTACTTTTTCTTCAAAATCCGGCTCAAAAATCGGCATCAGTTCCAGTTTGAACTGATTGTTACGATGGAGTCGATCGATCCGCGCCTTTTTATCCGCGTCCTGGATCTCGCCGGTGCGGATGTACCGATCCAGCTCCGCGTAGGTGAAGCCCAGATTGTCCTCATCCGTCTTACCGCACAGACCGTCAATGGGCACCTTCTCCACCAGCTCATAGGGCAGTCCCAATACGTGACCGATCTCCTTGACCTCCGCCACCGTCAGACGGGACAGAGGACTGAAATCCCCCACCGAATCGCCGTAGCGAGTGGAATAACCCACCCAGTCCTCCGACAGATTGCAGGTGTTGGCCACCCGTCCGTTGACGCTCTGGGACACGGCATACACCGTGGCCATCCGAATACGGGGCGGCAGATTGGTGACGCTCTGGGTGGTCAAGGGAAGCTCCTCAGGCATAGCCCCTTTGAGCCCCTCCACCGCCGCCTGAATATTCACCGTGTAGTGGCGAATGCCTAAGTGGTTCACCAGTTGCAGGGAACAGTCGATGTCCGCCTGCTCGCCGCAGGGCATCAGCACACCGATCACCCGATCGGCACCCAGCGCCTCCACACAGAGAGCCGCCACCACCGAACTGTCCTTGCCGCCGGAGATGCCCAGCACCGCGTTGCAGTCGGGCCCGTTCTCCGCAAAGAAGCGGCGGATCCATTCCACGCATTGATTCTTGATCTTTACCGCATCAAACATATCGCTCATCCTTATCTCATCAGGTTGTCCAGCGCATCCACCAGTTGCCCGTCCTCCATATACAGGCGAGGCACCCGCTCTCCCACGGCACAGATAGTCTCGTAGCCGATGGTGCCGTTGCAGGCGGCGATCTCCTCGGCGGTCATGGCAGGGGCGGTGCCGAACACCGTCACCTCATCCCCGATCTGCACCTCGGGGATATGACTCACGTCCAGCATCAACTGGTCCATACACACCCGCCCCAGAATCGGTGCCTGCTGACCTCGCACGGTCAGGCGCACACGGTTGGGACCGCTCTGCCGCCAGAATCCATCGGCATAGCCGATCGGTACGGTGGCGATACGCATCTCACAGGGCGCGGTAAAGGTGCGCCCGTAACTGACGGTGGCACCCTTCTGCACGGTCTTCACGTGGGAGACCACGGATTTGAGACTCATGGCGGGTATCAGCGGCAAGGGCTGCCGCAGGTCGGCAGAGGGCTGTAAGCCGTACAGCACGATACCCGCCCGCACCATATCCATCCGACAGGCAGGGTGGTCGGACAGGGCCGCCGAATTGGCGCAGTGGCGGATGGGGAACCGAATCCCCGCCGCCGTAAAGGTGTTGAGCGCTTCAATAAACCGCTCCTCCTGCCCGTGGAAGAAGGTGTCCCCCTCTTCCCCCTCATCAGCAGTGGCAAAGTGAGTGAACACACCCTCCGCCTCGAGAGCGGGCAAACGGCACACCTCCACGGCGCCCGCCACCGAATCCTCTCCGTCACCGGGGACGCGGAAACCCAGCCGTCCCATACCCGTGTCCAGCTTAACGTGGATCTTCACCGTCACACCGCTCTCTGCGGCGGCGGCGGACAGCCGTCGTCCATACTCGGCGGAATAGACACATTGCGAAAAGTCGTTTTCTGCCAACAGAGCGGCGCAGGTGGTGGGGGTATATCCCAAGATCAGCACCGGACGGGTGACCCCGTAGCGGCGCAGCTGCAAGGCTTCTTCAATATTGGACACAGCAAACCAGTCCACCCCCAACTGCTCGTACAGAGGGGCCAGCTTGCCGGCTCCGTGGCCGTAGGCATTGGCCTTGACCACACAGCAGAGTTTCACCGATGAGGGCAAGGCACCGCGTATTACGTTGTAATTGTGGCGGATGGCGTTCATATCCACCTGCGCCCACGTGCGCTCCCACAAAAAGGTCATCTGGTCATTCATCGTGTGAACCCTTCATTCTCTAAAAAGTATCGGTTTGCTCAGGGCTGTTGCAGGCGGCTGAGGATCAACTCCGCGATCTGACGGGTCTGGGGCTCCATACCCGCCGTGTCGGCGCAGGAGACCGCCACATCCAGCGCATAGCCGTCGCTGAACACCATCAGTTGGGCGGCGCCCTCATACCAATAGGCCACCTCGCCCACGCCCTCCTGCATAATCATAGGCACCGTGGCCGCTGCCACCTGCGCCTCAAAGCCGGCGCGGGTCTGGTTCATCATATGGATGGTCACCTGACAGTCGCCGTCCTCGGAGAGATATACCGCCTGGGTATTTTCCTCATACACGCCCAACAGATGCATAGGATAGCCCACCGCAGTGGTGAGCTGTTGCTCGGTGATGCACTCGGTGATGGTCAGATCCACCGCCGGTACGATGAGCGTGCTGTAATCCAGATCACTGGTCTCAGGGGCGGGTTTACCGCAACCGCCCAGCAGCAGTACCGCCAGCAGGCCTACGATGCCTACCATACGCATAGCTTTCATAAAAATATTCCCCTTTCGCTACGAAAAAATCGCGATTCCTTCTTTTCTTTTTCCTCTACATAGTGTATAATGACAGTTGTTGCGCTCCCTACGGGGAGCGAGTCTTAACAAAAAGGAGTTTTCCCTCTATGGCAGACGCATTTATGGCCGGCGTGGAGCCGGGCGGCCTGACCAATTCGCAGGAGATCCGCATCCTGCTGTGCTATATGCTGGATACCGTGGGCAAGCCCATTCATCGGGATGCCCTGACCGACATCATCATCGGCGGCGGTATGGCCAACTATTTTGATACCGAAGAGGCCATCGAGGACCTGATCCGTCTGCAACATCTGGCAGAGAGTGAGGATCGCCTGCTGGCCACCACCGTGACCGGTGCCCAAATCGGGCAGAGTCTGGGGGTGCGGGTGCCCTACACCCTGCGGGAGCGGTCGGTGAAGGCCGCCCTGCAACTGCTGCGCCGTCGGGAGATCGAACGGGACAACAAGGTGGACATCCGTCCTCTGGAAGAGGGCGGCTATGCCGTCACCTGCTCGGTGCAGGACCGTGGACGGGATCTGCTGAGCGTCACCCTGCGGGTCACCGACCCGTGGCAGGCGGAGCAGATCAAGGAGCAATTCCTCGCGGATCCGGCTCTGCTGTATCGCAGTAATTTGGCGGTTCTCACCGGTGATGCCGGTCTTCGTCGGGCAGGGACCGAACTGGTCATCAAGCTGTGACTAAACGACACACACATTTTATTTTAACACATATTCCGCCAAATTTCCAGTATTATTTGCAAAAGGAGAAGATTTTCCATGCGTATGCGGCGAAAAAAGCACTTGGATGAACGCCTTGATCTCTGCTCCGAGCTGATGCTCAGCCTGCGGGTGGACACGGTGCGCTTCGATTCAGACGAGGCTCCTCGCTATCTGGATTTCCCCACCCTGTTCGGCAACGACAACCCCGTGGAATTGGAAATCGGATGCGGCAAGGGCGGCTTTATCTGTGAATTGGCTGCCCGCCACCCCGACGTAAACTTTCTGGCGGTGGAGCTGTACGCCAACGTACTGGTCTCCGCCTGCGAGGCGGCACAGGCGCAGGGGCTCACCAACATCCGCTTCCTTTACGGCAATGCGGAGTATCTGGACCGCTTTATCCCGCCCCACAGCATCCGACGGCTGTATCTCAACTTCTCCACCCCCTTCCCCAAGAAGCGGCAGGCCACCCATCGGCTGACCCATTCCCACTTCCTGACGATGTATAAGAAGCTCCTCGCCCCCCAGGCCACCCTGATTCAAAAAACCGACGGGCGGGTGTTCTTCCAATATTCGTTGGAGCAGATGTCTCAGTGCGGCTATACCCTCCGTCATATTTCTCTCGACCTGCACGCCGACGGCATCGAGGACAACATCGTCACCGAATACGAGCGGCGGTTTATGGAACAGGGGCTGCCCATCTATCGGGTGGAGGCCGCCCTTAACACAGAAAAGGAGTAAAAAAGTATGTTTTCTTTTGAATGCGATTATTTGCAGGGAGCCCACCCCAAGATTCTGGAAGCCTTTGGTGCCACCAACTTGATCATCCAGCCCGGCTACGGCGCGGATCAGTGGTGCGACAGCGCCAAGGAGAAGATCAAGGCCGCCTTTGCCTGCCCTGACCACGATGTATATTTCCTCACCGGCGGCACCCAGACCAACGCGGTCATCATCGACAGCCTGCTGCGCCCCTATGAGGGGGTTATCTCCGCCGTGACGGGGCACGTGAACGCCCACGAGGCGGGCGCCATCGAGCACACCGGCCACAAGGTGCTGGCCCTGCCCGCCCACGACGGCAAACTGGATGCCGCCGAGGTAGCTCAGTATATCCGCGCCTTCTACGCCGACCCTACCTGGACCCATATGGTGAAGCCGGGGATGGTGTATATCTCCCATCCCACCGAGTACGGCACCCTCTACACCGCTGAGGAACTGGCGGCGCTGTCTAAGGTGTGTAAGGAATACGGGATCCCGCTGTTTCTGGACGGCGCCCGACTGGGCTACGGTCTGATGAGCCGCGATACCGATGTGACCCCCGCCCTGCTGAGTGAGTTGTGCGACGTGTTCTACATCGGCGGCACCAAGGTAGGCGCTCTCTGCGGCGAAGCGGTGGTATTCCGCCCCGAACTGATGCCGGAGCAGTTCCCCACCATCGTCAAGCAGCACGGCGCCATGGTGGCCAAGGGTCGCCTGCTGGGTGTCCAGTTCGACACTCTCTTCACCGATGACCTGTATTTTGACATCAGCCGTCACGCCATCGATATGGCGGAGAAGATGAAGGAGTTGTTCCTGCGCAAGGGGTACACCTTCTTCAAGGCCACCCCCACCAACCAGCAGTTTGTGCTGTTGGAGAATGAGAAGCTCCATGAGCTGCAACCCAAGGTGGGATTCAGCATCTGGGAGCCGGCGGGGGACAACCGCACGGTGGTGCGCTTTGCCACCTGCTGGGCCACCACCGACGAGGATCTGGCAAAGCTGGAAGAGATTCTGTAATTCTTTAAGGAGAATAACCGTGATGGAAAACAAACTTGCCTTGGCGATAGAGTATCACGACCAAGGCTACAACTGTGCGCAGGCAGTGGCACTTTCCTTCTGCGAAGAGATGAGGGTGGACACCTCTCTGGTCAAGCGCGCCACCGAAGGCTTCGGCGCAGGAATGGGCGGTCGTACCCAGACCTGCGGCGCCCTGTCAGGCGCGGTGTTTACAGCAGGTATGCTGTGCGCCTCTCCCGACGACCCCGCCTCCAAAGGAACCACCTATGAAGTGTGCGGCGAGTTCAGCCAACAGTTTGTCCTCCGGTGCGGGTCCGGCGTGTGCGCCGAGATCAAGGGGTTGGACAGCGGTAAGATGCTGTGCTCTTGCAACGATTGCATCGCCTGCGGTGTGCGATTGGTGGAAGAGTTTATCCAAAGCAAAAAGGCATAAAGAAACACGGTGCAGAGATCTCTGCACCGTGTTTTTATTTACCAAACAGCAATGTATTTTGCCACCGCTTTACGGGCAAAACGCCCGAAATCTCCGTCAATGGTATCGCCCACCGCAATATCGGTCAGGTCCAACCTTTCCTCACCGCGACGGTACTGCCATACTGCCGTCTTGGCATCTGCTGCTACCGTATAAGCGGAATCCAGCCAAGAAAGAGTAAAAACCGTCATTCCGTCTTGTTGCTCAATAGCCGTAACCTCTCCGCAAAAGTCCACCATTTTAGGCGGTATGGACAGATAAATCCCCATTACCAACACCAGAAGAACGGCTGCAACACCGAGAATGGTACCTATTCTTCTCATAAGCATCCCCCATTCTGTTATTTTTTCAGTTCCATCGTGCGATCGTAGGCGGCGGTAACCGCATCCATCGCCAAGGAGCGGAAGCCCCCCGCCTCCAAGGCATGGACCCCCGCAATGGTGGTACCGCCGGGGGAACACACCGCGTCTTTCAGCGCCCCGGGATGCACGCCGGTGGTGAGCACCATCTTGGCGGCACCCAGCATCATCTGGGCGGCGTATTCCAGCGCCTGCGCCCGAGGCAGACCGCATTCCACACCGCCGTCTGCCAACGCCTCCATAAACAGATAGGCAAAGGCAGGGCCGCATCCCGACACGGAGCTTGCCGCATCGATGAGCCGCTCGGGGATCTCATCCAGCCGTCCCGCCTGCGCCATCATCGCCGTAAAGTCCGCCTTTTGCGCGGCAGAGACCTCCTCGGCGGCGGTATATTGGATCATACCCTCTCCCACCGCCGCGGGGGTGTTGGGCATGATGCGAATGACCGTGGCAACACCGCTCCACTGCCGGATACACGCCACCGAAAGACCGGCGGCCATAGAGATAAGCACCGGTTGTTCCTCACGGGCGGCAAAGAGCGGCATCAAGGGGGTGAGTACCCCCTCCATCATCTGGGGCTTCACCCCTAAGAAAATGTACGCACACTCTGCCGCCACGGTGGCGTTGTCTGCTACCGCCGCGCCCAATGTGTCCGCCAGTGCCTGCGCCTTTTGGGTGTCCGTGTCCGCCACCATCAGGCAGGTGCCGCCCACCGCTTTGGCCGCGGCTACTGCCAAAGCGCCGCCCATATTGCCGGCGCCGATAAATCCAATCTTCATACTATCACCTCGTATGTCCTTCTCCGGTTATAATATACTTGTACGTAGTCAGCTCCGCCAGACCCATAGGACCGCGGGCATGAAGCTTTTGAGTGCTGATGCCCATCTCGCACCCCAGTCCGAACTCGCCGCCGTCGGTGAAGCGGGTGGAGGCGTTCACGTACACCGCCGCACTGTCCACCGCCGCCGTGAAACGTTCCGCCGCTGCTCGGTCGGCGGTGACGATGGCCTCGCTGTGGTGGGTGGAATGAGCCGCGATGTGGGCAATGGCCTCCTCCACGTCCGCCACCACACGGATGGCGAGAATATAATCCAGAAACTCCGTGTCAAAGTCGCTTTCGCCCGCGGGAGTGCCGTCAATGATGGCGACGGCGGTTTCGTCCAGCCGCAACTGAGCGGGATGCTCACGGGTCGGGTCGCACAGACGGGCCTGCAATCGGGGCAGGAAGTCCGCCGCTACGTCCTTGTGTACCAAACACACCTCGCAGGCATTGCACACCGAAGGACGGCTCATCTTGGCGTTGTCCACGATGCTCAACGCCATATCTATATCCGCCGCCTTGTCCACGTAAATGTGACAGATGCCGGTGCCGGTCTGGATACAGGGCACGGTGGCATTCTCCACGCAGGCGCGGATGAGTCCCGCGCCGCCGCGGGGGATGAGCAGGTCCACATATTGGTCCGCCTTCATCAGTTCGGTGGCAGACTGGCGGGTGGTATCTTCAATGAGATTCACCATATCCGCCGCCAGCCCTGCCCGCTCCAAGCCACGGCGCAAAGCGGTCACGATGGCGTTGGCGGAGCGCCAGGCCTCCTTGCCCCCTCGCAGAACGCACACGTTGCCGCTCTTGACCGCCAGAGCGGCGGCATC
>JAZOWI010000016.1:0-23217 GCA_045659145.1 Acutalibacteraceae bacterium
CCACAACCGCCAGCAACGCCAGCACTTTGCTCATATTTTTCTTCATTGTCTTCACCTCATAAAAAACTGATTTTTTTGGCCTGAGAAATCAGGTCCAGGTGTCGTCACCGAACTCGCCGTCGTTGAACTGGCTCTCGGAAATGGCGTTGATGGCTTCATCCGCCCGCAGCTGCCACTCCTCTACCATAGGTGCTTCGTAGAGTCTCCGCATGAAATAAACCCCTTTCCGGTTTGCGAAAGCGGTTGCGACCCGCTTTCTGCTTTCCTATCCGCCTCGAAAACGAGGACTTTCTGCAATGCACAGATATAAAAATACTATGCAACAGAGTAATGATACCACAAAACTGTAAGTTTGTCAACATTTTACATAAATATTATAAAGGAAATATCATATTTTAACGGCTCACCTTGGCGCAAATGTATAAGAAAACAACGGCAGAGCCACGCTCTGCCGTTGTTAAACAATTCACTTTGTCGCAAAGGCCGCGGTTTTCTCGGCGGCTGCATTCACCTCTTCGGGGGTGCGGAAGGTGGGCACGATCTGCCGCATCACGGCAACGATCTGCTCGGGAGACTCGGTCTCCAGCACCTGCCGCAGGCAAGCCATATGGTCGTCCATCTGCTCGGGGGTGACAGGAGTCTGCTCCTCCACGAAAATCTTGTTATACTTGGTGGAGGTAAGGGTCTCGCTGCTCATCAGCAGCTCCTCATACAGCTTCTCACCCGGGCGCAGACCCGTCTCAATGATGTCCACGTCCACATAGGGGGTCAGCCCCGCCATCCGCACCAGATTCTCTGCCAGGGTGAGGATCTTGACCGGCTCGCCCATATCCAGCACAAACACCTGAGACTGACGAGCCATGGCGCCCGCCTGCATCACCAACTGCGAGGCTTCGGGAATGGTCATAAAGTAGCGAATAATCCGACGGTCGGTGATGGTCAGGGGACCGCCGCTTGCCAACTGGCGCTTAAACAGCGGGATCACCGAGCCGTTGGAGCCCAGCACGTTGCCGAAGCGCACCGCCACGTAGGTGGTATCGGGATAGCGGGTCATACTCTGCACCACCATCTCGCACAACCGCTTGCTGGCACCCATCACATTGGTGGGGTTGACCGCCTTGTCGGTGGAGATGAGAACAAACTTCTCGGCACCGTATTCACCCGCAGCACGAGCCACGTTGTAGGTGCCGAAGACGTTATTCTTGATGGCTTCTTCGGGGCAGCCCTCCATCAGCGGCACATGCTTGTGGGCCGCCGCGTGGAACACGATCTGGGGGCGGTAGCGGCGGAAAAGCAGGTCCACCTTATCCGCCTCCCGCACCGAGGCGATCTCCACGCTGAGGGTCAGCCGATCCCCGAACTTCTGCCGCAGCTCCTGCTGCAAGTCGTAGGCATTATTCTCATAAATGTCCACCACCACCAGCCGACGGGGATGGTGCAGGGCGATCTGACGGCACAGCTCCGAACCGATGGAGCCGCCGCCGCCGGTGACCATCACCACTTTATCCGACAGGAAGTCGTAGACCTCTTTGTTATCAAACACCACCGCGTCACGGCCCAGCAGATCCTCTGCCTCCACGTCACGCACGTGGCTGAGCAGGTCGCCGGTCTGGGCGGCCAGCTGGCTGATCACATTGGGGAGCACCCGCAGGCGGATCCCCAACTCCTTGCACTGCTCCATCAGCGCGCTCATCCGCTCCTCACCCAAGGCGGCGATGGCCACGATGACCTCCTGCACCTCGG
Source organism: Acutalibacteraceae bacterium (assembly GCA_045659145.1). GTDB lineage: Bacteria > Bacillota > Clostridia > Oscillospirales > Acutalibacteraceae > UBA5905. The sequence goes on from JAZOWI010000016.1 coordinate 1,744, forward strand.
TGTCTTTAAGGTACACGGAGAGAGTATCCAGAGAGCCTCGCACGGGGATGCCCCGCACATGGGCCCGTTGCTTGATGGGGTCGTCGTCAAAGAAGCACACCACATCGTAGACGCACTCCTCGTCCCGCCGCATCTCGTCCACCAGCGACACACCCGCGTCACCGGCACCCACGATGGCGATCTTCACATTGGCGCGATCCCGATAGGCCTGCATCTTCTTCTGCTGGCGCACATAGCGGTAGGCAAAGCGGAACAGCCACATCACCACCAACGACACCAGCATGGTCAGGATCTGCAACCGACGGGCGTAATAGGCCCAAGACGGCAGGAAGGGGCGGATGATGAAGTTCACCACCGCCAACAGTCCGTGGGCGCAGCACAGCGCCCCGAACTGGGTCAGATATTCCCGACTCTCCTGATACCGCCACAAACTGTCGTAGCAGCGGAACAGCAAGAGGAACACACCCGTGCAGGCCAGCGTCATCGCCAAATGAAGGCCGATGGACTTAACCGAAAAATGCAGGTGCTTCTGTAAACACAGCCACGAGGCAGCAAAGGACAGCGCCGTGATCACAATATCCACCCAAAACAGCAGTGAACGGCGATAGGCCAGTTTGTTCCGATTCGGTTTTAATTTGTTTTCCGTATGTTTCAACTCATCCACCTACTATTATAGTAAAATAGGATCATTTATTTCATCGGCGGTCGCCTCCGCCCGCGCCAGCCAGTCCCGTCCCGTCCGATGGCGGGAGAGAGTCTGCACCATCCGCTCCCAATCGGGGGCGCGGTGACGCAGGTCGTGCATATCCGATCCCAGCACCAGTCGGGGGTGCTCCGGCAACCACTTGACCAGCCCCCGCAGGGCGCGGCGGTCGGTGAGAGACTCGCTGTTGAGCTGGACGATGGTGTCCGGCAGATCCAGCAGGGGCTCCAAGCTCTTGGCGGAGTACCAAGGCATATAGCGATCCAAGTGGGCCAGCATCAGGGTGAGAGACTGGTCATAGACCACACTCTCCAGCTCCTCCACCAGCCAATACGGGGCCCGCATAAAGGGCAGCTCCACCAGCAGCACAGAGGTACCCTCCAAGCACAGAGGGCGCAGATCCAGACGGGAGATACCCTCCCGCACCAGCACCTCGGCGCCCAGCCGCAGGGCGGGCAATTCCTCGGTGAGATGGGGGCTGAGCCGTTCCACCGCGGCCGTGCGCCGCTCCAAGAAGGTGTCCACCGTGTCCTCGCCCCAATAGAAGTGAGGGGTGGCGCACACCGTGTCCACCCCCTGCTGCGCCGAGCGGCGCAGCATCTCCAAGGCTGTGTCCGTATCCCGCGCTCCGTCATCCATGGCCGGCAGGAGATGGCTGTGAAAGTCGGTCAGCGGCCGCTTACTTGCCGCTCTTGTATTCATAATCATAACGGCGGTAATAGCGATAGCCGCCGTAACGACCGTAACGACCGTAGCCGTAGCGGCCGTAGCGGCTGTAACGCCCGTAGCCGCCGGTGACGATCTTCATATCGGTCATCACCACACCCAGCAGGTTGGCGCCGGAGTTCTCCACGCTCTCGATGGCCTCACCGAACTCGTCATAGACAGTCTGGTTGTGACGGGCCACCAGCACCACGCCCGCGGCGTGAGGGGCCACCACCAGCGCGTCGGTCACCACGCACAGAGGGGGCATATCGATAAATACATAGTCGTATTGTGCCTGTAAATCCTCCATCAATTTCTGCATACGGGGGGAGCCCAGCAATTCCGAGGGGTTGGGGGGTGTGGGACCGGAGGGGATCAGATCCACGTTGGGTTTCACGTCCTTGCAGATGCACTCCTCCACCGTGTTGAGGCCGCCCAGAATCTTGGACAGACCGTTGGTGCGGGTCACACGGAAGTTGCGGTGCTGGGTGGGCTTACGCATATCGGCGTCCACCAACAACACGCGGGCACCGGTCTGGGCCATTACGATGGCCAGATTGGCGCTGAGGGTAGACTTACCGGCGCCGGGCTCGGCGCTGGAGAATACCACCACCCGCTTCTCGGTGGTAGCCAGCGCAAACTGCAGGTTGGTACGGATCATCTTATAAGCTTCCGCCACTTGGAAAGAAGTACGGTTGGTGGCCTTTTCCGCCACGATGGGACGAGCGCCATTGTTGGATGCAGTCGCTTTTTTATCCATCGCCATCTTACTTGCCCTCCTTCGCGGTTTTCTCTTTCTTAGCCTTCTTGCCTGCCTCGGGATTCATATCCGGCACCACGCCCAGCACGTTCACGTTGAAACGCTCTTTGAGCTCCTTCTCCTCCTTGATGGTGTTATCCGTCAAGAAAAGAATCAAATACAGAGCATAGGCAAGCACCATACCGATGGCGGCGCCCAGCACGCCGTTGCGCACCGTGTTCTTGCTCACGGGAGAGCCCTTGGCCGCCTTATCTACGGGGCTGACCGAACCCAGACCCAGCATCACGGTGGTCACCTTCTCGGGGGCGCTCTTCATCAGGGCGTCGCAGATGGCCTTGGACAGGGCAGGATCGCCGGTGGTGGAGGTGATGCGCAGCATAGCGGTGCCGTTGACCGCCTCCATAGACAGGGCACCGCGGACGGTACCCATCGAAATATTGGTGTAATTCTGCTTTTTCAGCTCCGCCACCACATCCTCGATGACGTAGTTAGAGCGCAGAATCGTAATGTATTCGTTAACCATCTGCTGGGATGCCGCCAGACCGGTGGTACTGATGCCGGAGGTGTTGCCCGCCGCATCGGTGGAAATATTCATAACATACATAGAACATTGGGAAGCATAGCGATCCGGCACAAAGACCATAGAGTAGCCCACCAGCAACAGAGCCACCACCAAGCCTGCCAGAGCAATAACCTTAATGTGCCGGAGCAGAATGCCCAGCAGCACGCGAATGTTCATTTCCTGCATAAAAACCCTCTTTCCCAAATTAAATGCGCAGATATATACAGTATAAGTATACCAAAAGGAGCGCGTTATGTCAACGATGATTTTACAGCACAAAGGAAGCACCCCGACCGATGGGGTCAGGGCGCTCTGCTTACAGACCGATGTGGCGAACAAAATCCGCCATGGCTTGTTTCTGTTCTTTATCCACTTGGTTGCCCACAGTCAGCTCCCCCACCGAGCGACGGCGATCCGTACCGTCCAGCAGGATCTCTCCCCACCGACGGATATGGGCCAAGGGGGTCAGCCACCGATGCCGTTGCAGAATAGGATAGCGGACACAGATCTCCGCATAAGGCGGAAACACCCGATACAGTGCGTATTTCCACTTGCCTCCCCGCATCTGCTGACGGATGGCCACCGCCGTTTCCAGCGAGCCGAAGGCCTCACATTCCAGAATCACCTGCTCCACCTGTCGGGTCACCTGATCGTGGGCGGCATCCGAGAACCACACCTGCGCCACCCGACGGCACACATCGGCAAACCGCCTCAGACCGCACCGGTCTAGCAGGTCGTTCCGACGGGCGTCTTCGTGGTCCACCCGATGCTCCAACAGCCACAAATCCAAGAAGGGGCGCACGCCGCAGCCCCCGTTTTCGATATGGCGGGCCATATGGGCGATATGGTAGAGATAGAACATTTCGTCGGACATCCGCCCGCGGCAATCCCCCTCACGCTCAGGGGTCACCTGCTCCCACACCGACTCCAACACCGACTTCGCCCGCTCGTTGGTGGTGACGGTGGTCAGACGGTAATGAAGCTCCACCGTCAGTCCGCCGCACGACCGCATGGGAATATCGTGGAGTCCCACCTCGTCCTCCCCCACGTATTGCAGGGTGCGCCGCAGATGGTCGGTCACGGTGAGCAGATGCTCCCTGTGAAACAGCACGTCCACGTCGCAGCTGTTGCGCATCCAAGGCTCGGGGTAATAGTCCCGCATCACTGCCCCTTTCAGCGGCACGTAGGGCAGACCCAATTCATCCAGCGCGGCGCACAGACGGTCGTATTCATATTGGAGCTGTTCGTGACGGACAATGGCCTTGATGCGGCTGCGCTGCAATACCTGCGCCAGCGACGGGGGCACCGTCAGCGACGGCTCCGTCTCCACAGCATAGGCGACCAAATGCAGCAGCCCGTGCTTGTCAGCCAAACGGCAGGCCGCCTCTAACTGCTCGCTGACGGCGGCACATTCCTCGGCGCTGAGCCCTTCGGTCAGCCCCATTCCCCGCCGCAGCAGGCAGAACATCGCCTGCACCTGTGTCATCGGCATATCCGGTCACTCCTTTCCGTGTGTTTGGTTGGTGCTTACAATTTGATGCGCGGCTCCTCGCAACGGGGATTGGCATCCTTGGGCAGATTCTTCACATTCACATAGTTGTTGCCCACGTATTTCGCCCGCTCCCGCCACAGAAGCTCCGTGTCGGGCAGGCGGCAGATGAAATCGTTGTTCTCAAACACCCAGTCGTCGCTGTCGAAGGGACCGCGGAACACCTGCACCCCCTCCATGTTGAGGTAGAAGGTGTTGTCGTGGAAGCGGGTGCCGCCGTCGTTCTCGTGGACCCAGATAAGACCGTTGTAGTCGTCCACGCTCAGGTTGTGGTGGATGTCGTTGTTGGTGGTCTTGTACATCAGCAGCTGGAAGCCGCCCTCGTTGTGGTGGCTGTAATTGTAGCGGATGGTGGTGTCGTTGCATGCGATGTCCACGTCAAAGGCCTGACCGTCCTGCACGCCGTGGGTATAGCACACCTCGTTGTGCTGGAAGATGGTGCTGTCGGCATTGTGGCACCACACCGCCGCGTTGGGGCCGGTGCGGGTCTCCCAGCAGCAGTGCTCCGCGTAGTTGTGCTCGATGAGGGTGCCGATGGTGGTGTTCACCAGCACGCCGTCACCCGAGGCGCGGTAGATGCGGTTGCGGCGGATGACCACGTTGGTGCTGCCCAGCCAGGGACCCACCGTCACGTGGTAGTAGTTGTTGGTGGTGGACTGGTCGCGGTGATAGTCGATGCCGCGTCCCTCCGCCCAGGCGCTCCACACCGAGATGGCGTTGCGGCAGATATCCTCGAAGAGGTTGTTTTCAATCAGCACGTCGTCGAAGTTGGTGGGGGTGCCCCCCTCGGTGCCGCCGGACACCACTAAAATACCGTCGGCGGTGAAGCGCTGCTGCTCGCCGTTGATATCGTGGATATGGCAGTTCTTGATGTGGATGTGGCGGCCGGTGCCGTAGTTGTGCCAGCGCACCAGAACGCCGTAGCGATAGCGGTTTTCCGCCGAATGGCGGAACTCGCTGTGGGTGTGGGGTTCCAGCACGTGCTCAAACTCCTGCTGGTAGTAGGGGTTATAGTTGGTGATTTCCAGACCGTCCACTTCCCAGTAGTTCTGGTTGTAGAAAAGCACCGCCGCGCCCTCGATAAAGTCGCCCTCGCGGGTGCCGTGACTGCCGCCGCCGTCGATGATGGGCTTGTCACCGCCGCCGTAGGCGCCGATGCGGCAGGGGGCCTCTTCGGTGCCATCCCCCAAGGGGTGCAGCTGACCGCAGAAGGTGCAGCCGCTGCGCAGCAGGATCTCGTCACCCGGCCGAAAGGTGGTGGCGTTCACCCTCTCCAAGGTGCGCCACGGGGTCACAGGGGAACGACCGTCGTTTTGGTCGCAGCCGAATTGTGCGTCCACAAAATATTGCATAGAAACACCTCACCGAATTAGTATGTATTTATTAAACCACGCCCCGCCCAAAAGGTCAAGGATTAGTTTATGCTGTCTCCGCAGAGGGCGCTGTTCCACCGTGCCAATCCCAATGCCGCGCCCCCGAATCCGCACAGTTGACGCGGTTTCTCGTATGTAAAGCACATATACTTTACGTACGAGATTCCACCCTTCCGCTGCTTCTATCGGTCAAACGGACGACAATATTATTATTTACTATATTTATATGGTTGACGAGGCGGTATTTTTGTGGTATGCTGTATTTTGTATTATTTTGGGCATTTATGTGCCGAAACAACAGGAGTGCAAAATGATGTACCGATCCTTCTTCAAACGATTCTTCGACATTGTGCTGTCCCTGCTGGGCATCCTTGTGCTGGCATTGCCTATGCTGGCGGTGGCTCTGCTCATCAAGATGGATGACCCCGGTCCCGCCCTGTTCAAGCAACAGCGGGTGGGTCTGCACAAGAAGCATTTTTCCCTCTACAAGTTCCGCTCCATGAAGCAGAACACCCCCGATAACCCCCCCCACCTGCTGGACGATCCCGGTCAATATCTCATCGGCATCGGCAAGACCAACCGCCCCCTGAGCATTGACGGGCTGCCCCAGCTCTTCAACATACTGCGAGGGGATATGAGCATCATCGGGCCCCGCCCCGCCCTGTGGAATCAGGATGACCTGATCGCCGAGCGGGACAAATACGGCGCCAACGACGTCAAGCCGGGGCTCACCGGCTGGGCCCAGATCAACGGGCGGGACGAGCTGCCTATTGAGGTCAAGGCACAGCTGGACGGGGAATACGTCCGTCGAATGAGCTTTTTATTTGACTGCCGCTGCTTCTTCGGCACCATCGCCAGCGTCCTGCGCAGCGACGGTGTGGTGGAGGGCGGCACCGGCGCCATAGAGCGGTCCGAGGAAGAACACGAAACGGAAAAGGTGAAACAATGATGAACATACAAGTCAGCGTGGTGGTGGCTACCTACCGACGGGATGCCGCTCTGGCACAGGCGCTGGAATCCTTGGCCGCCCAGACCCATACCGCCACCGAGATCCTGCTGGTGGACGACAACGACCACCCCGAATGGAATCAGAAGGTAGAAGGGATCGTGGATGCCTTCCGCGCCGCCCATCCCACGACGGATCTTACAGTGATCGTCAACCATCCCAACCAAGGCTCCGCCAAGACCCGCAACATCGGCATCGCCGCAGCGGCGGGCGAATATGTGACCTTTCTGGACGACGACGACGTATATCTGCCCGAAAAGATCGAGACCCAACTGGCGGCGATGGTGGCCGCCGACGCGGATTACGGCGTCACCGACCTGTGGCTGTATAACGAGCAGGAGCAGCTCGTTGAGCGGCGCACCCGCTCCTACATCACCGCCACCGACACCGCCTCCCTCACCGCTTATCACATCAAGCACCACATCACCGGCACCGACACCATGATGTTCCGCCGCTCTTATCTGACGGGCATCGGCGGCTTCGATGCCATTGACGTGGGCGATGAGTTCTATCTGATGCAAAAGGCCATCGCCGGCGGCGGGGTGTTCTGCTATGCTCCCGTCTGCCACGTGAAGGCTTACGTCCACACCGGCGAGGACGGCGGCCTGTCCAGCGGACAACAGAAGATCGATGGTGAAAACCGCCTGTACGCCTATAAGCTGCAATGGCTCCCCCAAGGGGATAAAAAGACCCGCCGCTATGTCAAGATGCGGCACCACGCGGTGCTGGCCTTCGCCGGACTGCGGATGAGAAAATGGCTGTATGCCGTGAGACACGGACTAATCAGCCTGCTGGCTTCCCCCATAGACTGCGTAAAACTGATTGTGGAGCGAAAGATATGACATTACAAGTATTGGTGGCTACCATGCACCAAACCGACCACTCCCTGCTGGATAAGATGAATATCCAAACCGACGCCGTCATCGTCAACCAGTGCGATGAGGAGCGAGTGGAATCCTTCGAGCGCAACGGCCGGCGGGTGCTGTGGATCAACACCCGCGAGCGCGGGGTGGGACGCAGCCGCAACCGCGCCATTCTGGCCGCAGATGCGGACATCCTGCTGTTTGCGGACGAGGACGTGGTGTATGAGGACGGGTTGGAGCAGGCGGTGTGCGGCTATTTTGCCGCCCACCCCGCGGCGGCACTGGTCACCTTCAACCTGACCTCCCTCAACCCTGCGCGGCCCGAACCCATTGTTAGTGCCGACTACCGCCTGCGGCTGTGGAACTGCCTGAAATTCGGCGCCTTCCGCATTGCGGTGCGCCGAGAGGCCATCCTGCGTCGCACGGTATTCTATTCCCTCCATTTCGGAGGCGGTGCCCCCCACCGCGCCGGTGAGGACAATCTGTTCATCACCCAGTGCCTGCAACGGGGACTGGTGGGCTATGCGGCGGCGGTGACCATCGGCACCGTGGCCCAGACCGAGTCCACCTGGTTCGTGGGCTATGACGACACCTATTATCGGGATCGAGGCGCACTGTTCTCCGCTATGTACGGCGGCGGCGCGCCCTGGATGCTGCTCTTGTTCGAGTTGCGCCGTCCTAATCGGGACCTGCTGCGCCGCTATCGGCTGGAATGGGTCGGTGCCCGCGCCTATCGCCGTTTGCAAACTGACTAAGGAGTGTACCTCTATGCACCAAACCACGCGTTTACAAAGGAATACCGCCAAAATGGGAAAGCTGTACTTCTTCTATCTGTTCTCCATGCTGTTCTTACAGATCATCGGTATGAGCAATAAAGGCGGATTTGTGGATACCGTCTGGAAGGCCGGTGTCATTGCGGTGACTATGCTGTTTATGCTGCACCGCAGCCGCTACGCGGTGGCACGCACCCTACTGATCCCGCTTCTGCTGTATCTGATCGGGCAGGCTTTGGCGATAAGCTTATATCCCGCCCACTATCCCGCCATCTCCACGGTGGCACGCCTGATCAACATCGCCATCATCACCGCTATGATCCTGCTGTTCTTCTCCGCCCCTCACATTGCCGCGGAACAGGATGCCGAGGCCTCTTTTATATGGTTCTTACGCGCCTTTTCGCTGCTGATGCTGTATGCAGTGATCTACAACCTCATCGTCAACACCGACGCGGTACTGGGCGTACTGAACAACGCCAACGTGTACGAGGATATGATGAGCAGCTTCTTTGACAACAAGCAGACCTTCGGTATGTTCCTGCTGATGGCCTGCATCAGCACCGCCTTTCTCTACGTGATGACCAACCTCCACCGCTACATCCTGCTTCTGCTGGTATTTGCGGTTAACCTGTTCCTGTGTCTGTCCCGTACCGCTCTGCTGGCGGCGATAGTGTTTTTCCTGCTGTCCACGGCGCTTCTGTTTAAGCGCCATAACAGCTACGCCCGCCTGATGATCTTCTTCTATTTCGGCGCGCTGGTACTCTTGCTGGCCTCCTCCACCCTGCGTTTCTTTATATCCAACGTTATGCTGGATACCGACGCGACAATGGAGACCCGCCAGAATATATGGGCGGCCGCTTTCTCTATCTTGAAGGGGCGTTCTTTGTTCTTCGGTTATGGAGAGAGTTGCTCTGAGACGCTGCTGCAATATCTGGGCACGGTGCGCTATACCCACAACGGTATCATTCAGGTGCTGATGACCGGTGGTCTGTTCAAGCTGATACTGTATATCCTGATCATAACTCGCACCTTATACAGTCTGAAAACCATTCGCCGCCACAATCCGTCGATCGCCCATCTGTTCCTCACCACCATCATCAGCATTATGGTGTATTCCATGGGTGAGAGCATCGTGCTGTTCGACACCTCTTCCCCCTGCGTGGCGGCCACCACCCTGTGTGTGGGCTTCCCCATCCTACTGGAAAGACATTACGTTCAGAAAGAAGAACAGGAGGCGAGCCTCGTTGAATAAACCGATTAAAGTTTATTTGAAGCAAGCGTGGCGTTTCCCCCTCACCCGATGGATGCGCCTGCGCCTGAACCATAAGAACTTCATTCTCATCACCAGCAACTGCGTGGGGGGCACCCTGCTTCACGATCTGGGGCTTCCCTTCAACACCCCCACCATCAATCTGACCTTACCGCAGTTCAACACCTTCTGCGAGCATCTGACCGACTGCTTGGAGGCGGAGCCGGTGCTCCTCCCGCAGACCGACCACCCCTACCCCATCTTCCGCTTGGGGGACGTGGAGGTGTGCGGCGTTCATTACAAGAGCGAGCAGGAGTTTCTGGATGCCTGGCATCGCCGCGCCGCCCGCTTGCGGGAGGCGCTGGATAACGGGGCCGAAGTGCTGCTGATGGCGGCGGACAATCATCTGGACGGACCCGATGCCATCGAACGGTTCCGTGCCCTTCCCTATCGCAAGGTATGCTTCACCGCCGCCAAGGTGCCCTATTCCGAGTTCGTACAGATCCCGGAATTTGCGGGAGAAAAACGGGTGGGCGACCTGACCGTGTTCCGAGACCTCTTCGGACGGCGACTCTTCGAGAAGCATTTTGACTGTGTGAAATTTATCAACGGAGGCTGAATGGGATGCACATCCTACAAGTCAACTGTGTCTACAAAAAAGGCAGCACCGGCAAGATCGTGGCGGACATTCACCAAGACTTGCAGGCGCGGGGCATCCGCTCTACCGTATGTTACGGGCGGGGCGCCCGATGCGCCGACGAGGGGGTCTATAAGACCGGCCCTGAATGGTATGCCCACCTGAACCACCTACTGACGCTGGCAAACGGCATAATGTACGGCGGCTGCCGACTGTCAACAGAACGGCTCATCCGCATCATCAAGCGGGAGCGCCCCGACGTGGTGCACCTGCACTGCATCAACGGCTACTTTGTCAACATCTACCGTCTGGTGGCGTGGCTGCGGGATGCGGGCATCCCCACGGTGGTCACCCTCCACGCGGAGTTTATGTATACGGGCGGATGCAGCTACACTTACGAGTGCGAACAGTGGCGCTCCCCCGAGGGCTGTGGGCATCTCCCCTGCCACCGCTTCCGCGAGTTCACCGGCGGCGCCCTGCCCGCCGACCGCTCCGCCGTGATGTGGCGGCGGATGAAGGCCGCCTTCGACGGCTTTAACAAGGGACTGCTGGTCACCTCCGTGTCCCCGTGGCTGATGGAGCGGGCGCAGATGTCCGCCATCTTGGGGGACAAGCCCCACCGTACGGTGCTCAACGGACTGGACACCTCTGTATTCCACGCCTACGACACCGCCGCCCTGCGGCAGGAGCTGGGGCCGGCAGACAAGCCGGTGCTCTTCCACGCCACCCCCTACTTCAACCTTGACCCCGACAACATCAAGGGCAGCCGCTACGTGCTGGAATTGGCACAGCGGATGCCGCAGGTCACCTTTGTGGTGGCGGGACCCCATCCCGCCGACCTGACGGTGCCGGACAATGTGATGCTGCTGGGTCAGGTGACCGACCAGCGTCTACTGGCACAATATTACTCGATGGCGGATGCCACCCTGCTCACCAGCCGACGGGAGACCTATTCTATGGTCACCGCCGAAAGCCTTGCCTGCGGCACCCCCGTGGTAGGCTTTGAGGCGGGGGCGCCGGAGCGCATTGCGCTGGCAGAATACAGCCGCTTCGTCCCCTATGGGGATATGGATGCGCTGCAAGCCGCCGTCACCGATCTGCTGGCCACCCCCAAGGACGGCGCTATCGCCGCCGTTGCCGCCGCCACCTATGATCGGCAGCGGATGGTGGAGGGGTATCTGACCGCTTATGAGACCTTGCTCAACGAGGTGTAACGACTATGGAAAAAATTGATTTTATACTTACTTGGGTAGATGGGGACGACCCCCAATGGCAGGAGCAGCGCCGCCGCTACGACCCTAATTTCAATGCGTCAGGTGCCGCCCACTATCGGGATTACGGCACCCTGCGCTATTGGTTCCGCGCGGTGGAGAAATACGCCCCGTGGGTCAACCGCATCCACTTTGTCACCTGCGGACAGAAGCCGGCGTGGCTGGACGAAACCCACCCCAAGCTGCATCTGGTGGACCACGCGGATTTTATGCCCGCGGAGTGTCTGCCCACCTTCAGCATCAACCCCATCGAGCTGTGCTTCCACCGCATTGAGGGGCTGGCGGAGCAGTTCGTCTACTTTAACGACGACACCTTCTTGGCCGCCCCCACCGTGCCGGAAGATTTTTTCAAAAACGGGCTTCCCTGCGACAGCTTTGCCCTGTCGGCGCTGGTACCCAGTGTGAAGAATGAGGTCATCACCTATATTCTGTTTAACGACCTGCTGCTGCTCAACGCCAACGTGAACAAGCGGCAGGAGATGAAGCGCCATCTGTCCAAGTGGCTGTCTCCTCGGTTCGGTAAGGACATTCTGCGCAATCTGTATTATCTGCCCATCGGCAAGTTCTCCGGCTTCGTCAACCCCCACCTGCCCAACAGCTTCCTCAAAAGCACCTACGAGGCAGTGTGGGCGGCGGAGGAGGAGACCCTCTCCGCCGTGTGCCGCAACCGCTTCCGCACCAAGGAGGACGTGAACCAGTACCTGATGCGGTACTGGCAGCTGGCGCAGGGACGGTTTGTTCCCCGCAGCAAGAAGGCGGGGGATTGCTTCGTGCTGGGGCAGGACGACCCCCGCATCCGCGCCGCTCTGCAAGGGGGACGCACCAAGCTGCTGTGTGTCAACGACGACCCCACCGCCCCCGACATCGAGGCGCAGGTGCAGGGACTCATCCGTCTGTTTGATGACCTGTTGACGGAGCGCTCCTCTTTCGAAAAGGATTAATGGATTCTGTGAGGTTTTATTGTGTTTAGAAGAGCCAATCATATTCGCTGGGGCGTTATCCTCAGCTATCTGATGCTATTTTTGAATATTGCCCTGTCCATTCTGTATACGCCGCTGATGCTGCGTATGCTGGGACAGGCAGAGCACGGTCTGTACAGCACGGTGGCCTCCGCCACCTCCTGGCTGACCCTGCTGAGTTTGGGCATCGGCGCCGGCTACATCAAATTCTACTCCCAGTACGAGACCGCCGGTGAGGAACAAAAGATCGCTCAGCTCAACGGCCTGTTCCTGCTGATGTATACGGTCATCGGTGTGGTGGCGCTGGTGTGCGGCTTTTTGCTGTCCGACAACCTGCACCTGATCTTCTCCGACGGGCTCACCGCCGCGGAAGAGGCGCGGGCCCGACTGATCACTCGTATCGCCACGGTGAACATTGCGGCCAGTTTTCCTGCCAGCCTATTTAATTCCATCATCCGTGCCAAGGAGAAGTTCATTCAGGTCAAGCTGGTGAACCTGTTCCAGTGCGTGACGGTGCCGCTGGCCACCATCCCCGTGCTGCTGTCCGGCTTCGGCTCGGTGGGCATGATCACGGTCATCACGGTGGTGGATATGATTGCCTACGCTTTTAATGTCGCCTACTGCTTCACTGCCTTGAAGGCGCGCTTTGCCTTCTCGGGCAACCAGAAGAAGTTGTTTATAGGCATAGCCTCCTTCTCCCTCATCATCGCGGTCAACTCCATCATCCAACAGGTGAATACCAGTCTGGGTAAGATCCTGCTGGCACGATTCGTCAATACGGTGAGCGTATCGGTGTATACCATCGGTTTCTCCCTGTATACCTACTACTCCTCCTTTTCCAGCGCCATATCCAGTATGTTCGTGCCCAGAGTCAACCGCATCGTCAATCAAAACGTGGAGGATCTCACCACCCTGCGTCGGGAGCAAACGACGCTGTTTATCCGTCTGGGACGGCTTCAATTCTTCATTCAGATGCTGATGCTCACCGGCATTATCTTCTTCGGTGCCCCCTTTATCCGTTTATGGGCGGGCGAAGGCTACGAGAACGCCTATTGGGTGACGGTGCTGCTGTGCGCCGCTTTCACCATCCCCTTATGCCAGAACATCGGCGTAGAGATTCAGCGGGCGCAAAACAAGCATCGGCTGCGCACAGTGGTATACGCCGTGATGACCCTGCTCAACGTCCTGCTTACCGTGGTTCTGTGCCGCCGCTACGGCGAGATCGGCGCGGCGATCGGCACCGCTCTGGCGGTGACGGTGGTGGACACCGTGTTTATGAATATCTACTATCATAAGGCCCTGCACATTGACATATCGGCCTTTTGGAAGAACATCGGCCGTGCCGCCGTGGGTCTGCTGCCGCCTATCGCGGTGGGTATCCTTCTGTGGCAGGCGGCGGATCTGTCCCGTCTGTGGATGCTGATGGGCGGCATTGCCTTGTATACGGCGATATACATCGCCTCCCTGTGGCTCCTCTCCCTCAACGCCGAGGAAAAGGCGATGATCACCGACCGCTTCAAGCGGCGCCGATAACGGAGATAACGGTTATGAACGAGAAAAACAACAAACAGAAAATACTGCTGCTCACCCGCACTCTGGGACGGGCCGGGGTGGGTATGTCCCTGATCCCCGTGTTGCAGAGTCTGGACCTGAGCCGCTTTGACGTGACGCTGGGCGTCCAGTTCCCCATCAAGGAATTGGAGCCGGAGGTGCCTGAGGGCATCCGCGTGGTGTATTACGGCGAGGTCACCTCGCCCCTCTATCGCCGCGTGCAGGCGCTGAACGCCCGCCTCAAAGGCAAGGGCGGCCTCTGCCGCTTTTTCTGGCACGTGCTCAATCACGTGGAGGAGTGGCGGATGGTGTATAAGGTGCACCGCTGTTTCCCCCGCCGCTACGACACCGCCACCGCCTATCATCAGGGGATGGCCAGCCGCTACGTGATGCGCCATATCCGCGCCCGTCGCAAGGTGCTGTGGTATCACGCCGCCAAGGTGGAGCAGCCCTGGTACAAGACCATGTTTGCCAAGGCGGACGCCATCGTCACCGACTCGGAGAATGCCCGTCAGGTATTGTTGGAGGCGTGGGGGGAATCCTTTACGGATAAGATTACCGCAATGCACTGCATTCTGCCCACCGACGAGCTGACCCAAAAGGCCGCCGCCCCCTTGCCGCCCTTAGGCAAAGAGGGACAGACGGTATTGCTCTCCTGCGGACGGCTGGAATCCGAAAAAGGGATGGATTTGACGGTAGAGGCCGCCGCCATCCTGCGGGATACCCTGCCCCACTTTGATTTCGTGTGGGTGTTGGTGGGGGACGGCTCCCAAGCCGATGCCATCCGCCGTCTCATTGAGGAGAAGGGGCTGACCGAGCGGGTCAAAATGGCAGGCTATCAGAGCAATCCCTACCCCTATTTCGCCGCCTGCGACGTATATGTGCAGCCCTCACGGCTGGAATGCTTTGGCATCACCATCGCCGAGGCGCTGTATTTCGGTAAGCCGGTCATCTCCACCAAGAGCGCCGGCGGCACCGAACAGATCGAGGACGGTGTCAACGGTCTGCTGACGGACATCTCTGCCGAGAGTTTGGCCGCCGCCGTGACCCGCTTCGTCACCGATGAGGCGCTGAGCGAGGGCATCCGTCAGCGGGTGCGGCAGGAGGACTATGCCGCCGTGCGGGCCCGCGCCGCCGCCTTTGTCAACGAGATACACGGAGCCTAAGGCTCTTATCTATACGAAAGGAGACCCGACTATGAGCCAACACGAGTGCCCCCGTGTGCTGCTGCTGAGCAACAATGCCCTGCGGGCGGGCGGCTCCAACGGCCGTGTGCTGCAAGAGCTGTTTGCCGGATGGGATCCGGACTGTCTGGCCCAATTCTATATTTACGACGAAACACCGGACGACGCGGTATGCCATCGGTACTATCGGGTCACCGACCGTCAGGCCCTGACCGCCTTTATCAAGGGCGAAAAGGGCGGCGGTCCCATCACCCCTGCCGCCGACACCACCCCTGCGGCGGCGCCTGCGGCCGCCACGGGCGGCATCGGACGCAACCCCCTCACCTGCCTTGTGCGGGATCTGGTGTGGGACAGCCGTCGCTGGCAGAGTGAGGAGCTGTGGCAATGGATCGAGGACTATTCCCCTCAATTGGTGCTGTTGCAGGTGGGTGACTCCGCCTTTATGCCCCGACTGGCTATGCAGATCGCCAAACGATTCTCCGTTCCGCTGGCCTTTTACTGCACCGAGAATTACTATTTTAAAAAACACAACTACTTCAAAGGCGCCGGCGGCACCGGCTGGGATTGGGTCTATCCCCTGTTCCGTCACCGCCTGACCCGTGCCTTTCGCCGCCTGATGCAGGTGAGCGACTGTGAGATCTACAACAGCGCCCCCTTAGAGGCGCTGCACCGCGCCGCCTTCGGCAAACAAGGTTATGTACTGTATCAACCTACCTCCCTGCGGGGCACCCCCAAGGCGGCGCCCGACGACCCGCTGCGCTTCTGCTACGCGGGCAATCTGGGGTTGGGACGGCACCACTCCCTCATAGAGATCGCCGCCGTGTTGCAGGGGCTGGACCCCCGCTACGTGCTGGATGTGTACGGACAGGCGGACCCCGCCGTGGCCGCCGCACTGGATGAGGCGGCAGGCATCCGCTACCACGGACGGGTGGACTATACCACCGTCTGTCAGGCCATGGAAGAGAGCGACTTCCTCTTCCATGCCGAGAGCTTTGACCCTGCCATCGTGCAGGATCTGGTGACCGCCTTCTCCACCAAGATCGCGGACAGTCTGGCTAGTGGACGGTGCTTTGTGCTGTACGCCCACGAGAGTCTGGCCTGCACCCGCTATCTCAGCGAGCAGGGCGGCGCCTGCGTCATCACCGACCCTGCCGAACTGGCGCCCCGTCTGAGAGCGCTCATCCGAGATGAGGTCGCCCAGCGCGCCCTCATTACCCGCGCCGCCGAATTGGTAGCGGACAACCACAATGCCGACCAAAACAGCCGCCGCTTTCAGGCGATTCTGAGCGATACCATCAAAGAGTACGAGGTGAAACAAAATGGATAATACCACCCTGCGCAAGATCCAACTGACCCAGTTGGAGATTATGAAATACCTCCACGAGGTGTGTCACCGTCACGGCATCCCGTACAGCATCACCAACGGCTCCGCCATCGGCGCGGTGCGCCACGGGGGCTTCATCCCTTGGGATGACGATCTGGACATCATGCTGCTGCGCCCCGATTATGAGCGGCTGCTGGCGGTGCTGGCGGCAGAGCCGGACCAGCGCTACTGGCTGCAGAGCTACGACACCGACCCCGACTACTGGCAGCCCTTTGCCAAGGTGCGCCGCGTAGGCACCGTCTACAAGGAGGCGGAGATGAAGCATCTCCCCGACGACAAGTGCGGCGTGTGGGTGGACATATTCCCCTTGGATTATGTCCCTTCCGCCAATGCGGTGAGTACCCGTGTGCGCCGCTGGCTGAGTAAGACCATCACCTTCTCCCTGCGCTGCCGCACCTTCCACCGCCCCCTGAGCGCTTTCTCACGGCGGTACGTGCCCATTCTGTGCGTCTACGCCCTGTTTCCCAAGACATGGCTGAAAAAATGGCAGAACCGCCTGCTACGCCGCAAACCCATGGCCTGCGCCTGCAATTTTTGCGATCCTTACGAACCTCACAAGGAAACCTTTCCCGCCACCCTGTTTACCGACCTCGCCCTCATCTCCTATGAGGACACCGAGTTCTATATGGTGCGGGATTACGACGCCTATCTCACCCGACTCTACGGCGACTATATGACCCCGCCCCCTGAGGATAAGAGGGGCGGACACACCACGGCCGATACCGCCATCATTGTGTAATAGGAGGAAACGGTATGAAACGCGTGATCACCTACGGCACCTTTGATATGCTCCATTACGGGCACGTGAACCTGCTGCGCCGTGCCAAGGAGCTGGGCGACTATCTGGTGGTGGCCATCTCCACCGACGAGTTCAACTGGAACGAGAAGCAGAAGAAGTGCTATTTCACCTACGAACAGCGCAAGCTGCTGGTGGAGGCCATCCGCTATGTGGACGAGGTCATCCCCGAGACCAACTGGGACCAAAAGCGCACCGACGTCCACGACCACGATATTGACGTATTCGTCATGGGCGATGACTGGGTGGGCAAGTTCGACTTCCTCAAAGAGGAGGGCGTGGAGGTAGTGTATCTCCCCCGCACCCCCGACATCAGCACCACCCAAATCAAAAATGACTTAAAATAAACAGAAAGGCGATGTTTTTCTATGTCTCTATTCAAAGGAAAAACCTTAATGATCACGGGCGGCACCGGCTCCTTCGGCAACGCGGTGCTGAACCGCTTCTTGCAGACCGATATCGGCGAGATCCGCGTCTTCTCCCGCGACGAGAAGAAGCAGGACGATATGCGCCACGAGTTTCAGGCGAAGATGCCTGAGGTAGCGGAGAAGATCAAGTTCTACATCGGTGACGTGCGGGATCTGGGCAGCGTGAAGAACGCCATGCACGGGGTGGACTATATCTTCCACGCGGCGGCCCTCAAACAGGTGCCCAGCTGCGAATTCTTCCCCTTGGAAGCGGTCAAGACCAACGTCATCGGCACCGACAACGTTCTCACCGCCGCCATCGAGGCGGGGGTGTCCAACATCGTGTGCCTGTCCACCGACAAGGCGGCCTATCCCGTCAACGCCATGGGCACCTCCAAGGCTATGATGGAGAAGGTGATCGTGGCTAAGTCCCGCACCGTCTCCCCCGATAAGACCAAGATCTGCTGCACCCGCTACGGCAACGTGATGTGCTCCCGCGGCAGTGTGATCCCTCTGTGGATCGACCAGATCAAGGCAGGGGCCCCCATCACCATCACCGACCCCTCCATGACCCGTTTCATTATGAGTCTGGAAGAGGCGGAGGATCTGGGGCTGTTTGCCTTTGAGCACGGTCACAGCGGCGACATTCTGGTCCAGAAGGCCCCTGCCTGCACCATCCAGGTGCTGGCGCAGGCGGTAACGGGGCTCTTTGCCCCCAATCACGAGATCAAGGTCATCGGCATCCGCCACGGCGAAAAGATGTACGAGACCCTGCTGACCAATGAGGAGTGCGCCGGCGCCATCGATCTGGGCAACTTCTTCCGTGTGCCCTGCGACAGCCGCGGCCTCAACTACGACAAGTATTTCACCCACGGAGATGTAAAGCGCAACACCTTAACGGAGTTCAACTCCCACAACACCGACCTGCTGAACGTGGAGCAGGTCAAGGAGAAGCTGCTGTCCCTCTCCTATATCCGTGAAGAATTGGCGGCGTGGGGTGACCGATGATGAAGTTTTTGGTTTTGGGCTGTAACGGTATGGCGGGGCACACCATCGCCCTGTATCTGCAAGAGCAGGGACACACGGTGATCGGCTTTGACCGCACCGCCCCCCGTCTGGTCTCCGGCACCGCCGGCGATGCGCGGGACACCGCCACCCTGCGGCAGTTGGTGTGCGGCGGCGGCTACGATGCGGTGATCAACTGCATCGGCATCCTCAATCAATTTGCAGAGAAGGACAAGCCGCTGGCGGTGAGCCTCAACAGCCATCTCCCCCATTTTCTGGCGCAGATCACCGAGGGCACCGATACCCAGATCATCCATATGAGCACCGACTGTGTCTTCTCCGGTAAGCGGGGCGGCTATACCGAGGACGATCTGCCGGACGGCGCCACCTTCTACGACCGCTCCAAGGCGCTGGGCGAATTGGAGGACGATAAGAATATCACCCTGCGCAATTCCATCGTGGGACCGGACATCAACCCCGAGGGCATCGGTCTGATGAACTGGTTTATGCAGCAGGAGGGCGAAATCAGCGGCTACACCAAGGCTATGTGGACGGGGCAGACCACCCTGCAACTGGCAAAGACCATGGAGGCCGCCGCCAAAGAGAAGGCCCACGGACTGTACAATGCCGTGCCGGACACCTCCATCTCCAAATACGAGCTGTTGCAGCTCTTCAACCGCTATCTGCGGGGCGGGGCGGTAACCATCCACCCCGTGGAAGGGGTCAACGCGGACAAGTCCCTGCGCCGCACCCGCTACGACTTTGCCTACCGCATACCCGACTATGAGTGTATGGTAGCAGAGCTGTCGGACTGGATACGGACGCACCCTGCTCTGTATCCCCACTATAACCTTTAATCGGGAGGTTTTTCTTATGAACAAGCTGAAACTGATGACCATTGTGGGCACCCGTCCGGAGATCATTAAGATGTCCGCCATCATCAAGAAGTGCGACGTTTATTTCGACCATATTCTGGTGCACACGGGGCAGAACTACGATTACACCCTCAACGAGGTGTTTTTTAAGGATCTGGGACTGCGGGAGCCAGATCACTATCTGGGCGTGGTGGGCGAGAACATCGGTCACACCATGGGCAACGTGATCGCCAAGGCCTATGACCTGATGGCACAGGTGAAGCCGGATGCGGTCATCGTGCTGGGCGACACCAACTCCTGCCTCTCCATTCTGGCGGCCAAGCGCCTGCACATCCCCATCTTCCATATGGAGGCGGGCAACCGTTGCAAGGACGAGAACCTGCCGGAGGAGGTCATCCGTCGGGTAGTGGACGTGACCAGCGACGTGAACCTGTGCTATTCCGAGCACGCACGGCGGTACATACTGGACAGCGGCGTGCGCCCCGAATATACCCATGTGGTGGGTTCCCCCATGGCGGAGGTGCTGGACGGCTGCATCGAGCAGATCGATCAGAGCGACGTGCTGGCACGGCTGGGATTGGAAAAGGGCAGGTACATCCTGCTGTCCGCCCATCGGGAGGAGAATATCGACAACGAAAAGAACTTCCTCTCCCTGATGAATGCGGTCAACCGTATGGCGGAGCACTACGATATGCCCATTCTCTATTCCTGCCATCCCCGCTCACGCAAGTTCATTGAGCAGCGCTCTTTCCGCTTTGACCCGCGGGTCATTCAGAGTCAGCCCCTGGGCTTCTTTGACTACAACCAACTGCAACGCAACGCCTTCTGCGTGGTGTCGGACAGCGGCACCGTCCCCGAGGAGAGCGCCTATTTCGGGTTCCCTGCGGTGTCGGTGCGCACCTCCACCGAGCGGCCCGAAGCCATGGAGCGGGGCGTGTTCACCATCGGCTCCATCACCGGTGAGCAGGTGTTGCAGGCGGTGGAGTTGGCGGTATCGATGCACCAAAACGGCGACGACGCCGCCCCCGTGCCCGCCTACACCGACAACAACGTGTCCACCAAGGTGGTCAAATTGATCCAGTCCTACACCGGCATCATCAATCGGATGGTGTGGCGCAAGGACTGAGCGAAAACAAAAGCCGACGCCTCTCTTGCCTCCCCCTCTGGGGGAGGCTTTTTCTCTGCCGCCTGCAAACTCGAAATCAAAACCGTAGGGGCGAACTATGTTCGCCCGCGGGCGGTCGCAGACCGCCCCTACAAATCCTATCCCAACCTCGTGCGGAATTCGTAGGGGCCGGGCCCCCCGTCCCGAAAACCTCCTCGAAACGGACAGGTCGGGAGACCTGTCCCTACGATTAAGGGTTGTGGTTTTACCCCACCTAATATAGAACCCGCAAATGCCTCCCCCCTGGGGGAGGTGCCCGAGGTGGCTCCTCAGTTGCTGTGTTTTCTATGTGGCTGTGCCACCTTTTGAGAATGGGCGTTGCCCATTCTCCCGCAGTGACCGGAATACATTACACGCGAGGGCGGAGAGGGTCGTAATAATGAGCAATGAGGAATGAGATCAACCTCGCATAGAATCCGTAGGGACAGATGTCCTCATCTGTCCGCAAAGATACCGCGCTCTTTGAAACGGGCGGATGCTATCCGCCCCTACGGACTTGAAATCAAAACCGTAGGGGCGAACTGTGTTCGCCCGCGGGCGGTCGCAGACCCCCCCTACAAATCCTATCCCAACCTCGTGCGGAATTCGTAGGGGACGGGTCTCCCGTCCCGAAAACCTCCCCGAAACGGACAGGTCGGGAGACCTGTCCCTACAAGGAATCTGAACCCCGCAAAAGACGCTTCGCGTCATTTGCGGG
>JAZOWI010000017.1:0-6958 GCA_045659145.1 Acutalibacteraceae bacterium
CCCGCGGAGGGCGACTTACCCATTCTTGGGGTTAAATTAAAAAAAGGCGGTATCGCTTTTGCGATACTCCCTTTTTTGCGGCGGGACATTGCACCGGTTTTGCGCACAAAGTGTGTATGGAGCTTAGGTTACTGAGCGCAAAACCCTGTGAAAAGGCTGTGCCTTTTCCGGTTCTGCATCCTTCACACTCAGCAAAGAAAAGGGACAGCCCTGATGGGCTGTCCCTTTTCTTGTCAATGGGCTACAAAAAAGATGTTTTTGCGGTTTTGCGTATGAATTCGAACTTTCACAAAAATGATATATCGCTATGCGATATGATATACGGCGTTGCCGTATGATATATTTTCACTTCGTGAAAATATGATATAATATCCGTTCCTTCATATGCCGCAGGCATATATCATCCACCGAAGGTGGATATCATATCGAAGATAGATCACCCGTTCCGCAAGGAACGGATATCATTGTAAAAAAACATCTTTTGTCTACCAGACAAAAGAGGTTTTTTTTACATGGGGCGGGCGGCGGGGCATTGCACCGGTTTTGCGCATAAAGTATGGATGGATCTCAGGTTACTGAGCGCAAAACCCTGTGAAAAGGCTGCGCCTTTTCCGGTTCTGCATCCTTCACACTCAGCAAAGAAAAGGGACAGCCCTGATGGGCTGTCCCTTTTCTTGGTGCGGGCGGCGGGACTTGAACCCGCACGCGTGAGCACTGGCTCCTAAGACCAGCGTGTCTGCCATTCCACCACGCCCGCGTATCGATTTGTTCGGGAGAACAAATCGGAGTATATCATAAGAGGGAATAAAAAGCAACCGAAAATTAACGATTTTTGTTCCTGCGCGCCATTTCTGCTTTGGAATAAATACAACCACAGTAGTCCTGACGATATAGACCGTACGCGGCAGAGAGAGCGATGGACCGCTTATAGCCTTCCCGCTTCTTAAAATCCGAGTAGAGATAGGGGACACCATAGCGCTCTGCTAACTCCCTGCCTATGGTATTGAGCCTTACCGCGTCTTTTAAGGGGCTGATGGACAGGGTGGTGGTGAAGTAGTCATACCCCTGCTCTGCGGCCTTTTTGGCGGTGTTTTCCAGCCGTAAACGGTAGCAATCGGTGCACCGTTCACCGCCCTCAGGCAGATGCTCCCGCCCCTGCGCTATCGCCGCAAACTCTGTGGGGTCATAATCCGCCACTACGCAATCCGCAGGATGGGTCAGCGGCATCTGCTCAATCAGTCGCTGCTGCTCCTCGGCGCGGTGACGGAACTCCTCTGTCGGTGCAATGTTGGGATTATAATAGTAAACCGTGATGGAGAAATACTCACTGAGATATTCCAGCACGTAACTGGAACAAGGGGCGCAACAACTGTGCAGCAGCAGTCGCGGCGTACGTCCGGATGCGGTAATGGATGCTAATTCTTTATCCAGTTTTAATTGATAATTTTCGCCCATTGTGCATCATCCTTCATAAAATGCCGCCGGAGTGTGACCGGCGGCATTTTCCTTAGTCTTTTTCGGTGGATTCTTCGTCGACGGCAGGGGTACGGCGTACCAACACTTGTTCAATGCGGCGGTCGTCCATCTCCTGCACCACAAAGGTCAGGTTTTCGTATTGCAGAACCGTCTCTTCATTCTCGTCGGGAATATGTCCCAGCTGATCCAGAATGAAGCCTGCCACCGTGTCGTAGTCACCCTCAGGCAACTCGGTGTCCAATAATTCGCTGAGTTCATCAATGTTCAGCGAACCGTCCACTTCAAAAGAGTCCTCGTCCAACTGAGTGACCTCTTCTTCCTCGTTGTCAAACTCATCCTGCATATTGCCCACGATGGATTCCAGCAGATCCTCCACCGTGACGATGCCGGCCACACCGCCGTATTCGTCCACCACGATGGCCATTTGCAGGTGCTTTTCGTTCATTTCCTCAAACAGTTCATCGCACTTCTTGGTGTCGGGAACGAAGTGGGTGTCCCGCAACAAACTGCGAATGGTCACGGACTTGGGCAGAGCTCGTCCCACATAAGGGAGCAAGTCCTTAATATACAGAATACCGATGATATGGTCGATGTCTTCTTCGTACACGGGGAGACGGGAATAACCGTTCTCCACCGCCAGCGTGAGCGCCTGGGGCAAGGTGTCCTCCACGTCCACGGCACTCACATCGGTGCGGGGGGTCATGATCTCCGCGGCGGTAATATCATCAAACTCAAAGATATTGTTGACCATATCCTTCTGCACACCTTCGATGGCACCGATCTCCTCGCCCGCATCCATCAGCTCGCGAATATCGTCCTCGGTGACAGGATCAGGATCGTCGTTCAGGTTGATGCCGCCCATCCGTAGGAACGGAAAGGCGATCAATGCGCTGACCGCATACAAGGGATACAGCAGCCCATAGAAGAAACGAAACAGTCCCACGGTTTTCAGCGCCACCGCTTCGGGATTCAGAAAAGCAAGGCGGCGGGGAAGGATACATCCCAACGCGCCGAACACAAAAACGGTGATCAGTACCAATACAAAGCAAATAACGCCGTATAACAGCCAGGTGGGCACAGACTGGTTTGTGATCTGCAAAAGCCAACTGCCCAGTGCACGGTCGAAGCGCACAGTCAGTAGGGTGGCGGTCAGTCCGCCAAGCAGCAGGGTGTTGAGCCGAATGCGCGCATAGAAGGGACGCTCCTTCTCGATCAGTTCGCGAATGCGGCGCGCCTTGCGGTTGCCGTCCTCTTCCAGCTCGCGAATGCGATTTTCACCCAGGGCGAAAAAGGCCTCCTCGCAGAGGTGGAACAAGGCGGTGAGTAACAGGAAAATAACAGAGATAAGAATGACGAACAGTGTCATACTGGCAGGATCCGGATCCATAAAGACAGAAATCCCCTTTCAAATGTGTTGATATAATATTACCATATTTTAAATATCTGTCAATATCTCGGCGCATAATTGACATAGAAACGGGGGAGAAAAGGCAAAATCACTTGACAGAACCCCAATATATGGGTTAGAATACATAGTTGGAATACAGTATATTGAAGAAAAGGATGGATGGGTTCTCATGGCGAGCAAAAAAACGACCTATGGTAATGAGAGCATAACCGCACTTAAAGGAGCGGACCGTGTAAGAAAGCGCCCCGGTGTTATGTTCGGCTCGGACGGTCTGGAAGGCTGTCAGCACGCCATATTTGAAATATTGTCCAACTCCGTGGACGAGGCCCGTGCCGGCTATGGTAACAAGATCCTCATTACCCGCTTTGAGGATCACTCCATCGAGGTGCAGGATTTTGGTCGTGGCGTGCCGGTAGATTACAACTCCAAGGAGGATCGCTTCAACTGGGAGCTGATCTTCTGTGAATTGTATGCCGGCGGAAAGTACGACACCGACGATTACACGTTGGGTCTTAACGGACTGGGCGCTTGCGCCACCCAGTATGCCTCCGAGTATATGGATGTGGAGGTTAAGCGGGACGGCTACATTTACACCTTGCATTTTGAGCACGGTGAGAATGTGGGCGGCCTTAAAAAAGAACCCTACGCCAAAAAAGATACCGGCACAAAAATTCGTTTCAAGCCGGATATCCAGGTGTTTACTGAGATCGCTGCGCCCATCGAATATTTTGATGACGTATTACGCCGTCAGGCAATCGTCAACCCTGGCATTCTGTTCCAGTTCAAGAGTCAAGAGGGCAGAGGCTTCACCACCACTGATTATGTCTACGAAAAAGGCATTGAAGATTACGTAAAGGAAATGGCCGACGAAAAGGCGATGACCTCGGTACAGTTCTGGTCAGCGGAGCGCGTGGGCCGCGACCGGGAGGACAAGCCGGAGTATAAGGTGAAACTCAATGTGGCGATGTGTGTTTCCAACAAAGTGAATCTGTTGGAATATTACCACAATTCCAGTTGGCTGGAACACGGCGGCAGTCCCGATAAGGCGGTCAAGAGTGCCTTTGTATCCCAGATTGACGCCTATCTAAAAAAGGCGGGCAAGTACCTTAAAAATGAATCCAAGATCACCTTTCAGGATGTGCAGGATTGCTTGGTGCTGGTTTCTTCCTCTTTCTCTACGCAAACTTCCTACGAGAACCAGACCAAGAAGGCCATCAACAATAAGTTCATTCAGGAAGCAATGACCGAGTTCTTGCGGCATAATTTGGAAGTCTACTTCATCGAGAACAAGATGGATGCGGATAAATTGTGTGAGCAGGTGCTAATCAACAAACGCAGCCGCGAAAAGGCGGAGACCACTCGTCTGAATTTGAAAAAGACCTTGCAGACCGGCAACGATCTGGCATCCCGCGTGCCCGGTTTCGTGGATTGCCGCAGCCGTGACGTGTCCAAGCGAGAGCTCTTTATCGTGGAGGGTAAATCCGCTATGGGTGCTGTTGTGCAGGCTCGTGACTCCGAATTCCAGGCGGTCATTCCCGTTCGCGGTAAGATTCTCAACTGTCTCAAAGCAGAGTTCGACAAGATCTTCAAGAGCGAGATCATTGTCAACCTGTTGAAGGTGATGGGGTGCGGCGTGGAGGTGCGCTCCAAGTCCAATAAGAACCTGGCAACCTTTGATCTGAGTCTTCTTCGTTTTAATAAGATCATCATCTGTACCGATGCGGACGTGGACGGCTTCCAGATCCGCACTCTCATCTTGGCGATGCTGTATCGCCTGACACCTACCCTCATCGAAAAAGGGTACGTGTATATCGCGGAAACGCCGCTCTACGAGATCAACACCAAGACCGATACCTATTTTGCGTATAATGACCGTGAAAAGGGACAGATACTGGAAGAGATCGACGGACAGAAATACACCATTCAGCGCTCCAAGGGACTTGGTGAAAACGAGCCTGAGATGATGAGTCTCACTACTATGCACCCCGACACCCGCCGTCTGGTGAAGGTCAACCCCACCGATGTGGAAGAGACCGCCCGCATCTTTGACGTGCTGTTGGGCGACGATCTGGACGGTCGTAAGCGCATTATTGCCGATCACGGCGCAGAATATCTGGATATGTTGGATCTGGCCTGAGGAGGTGGGTTAATTGGTAACGAAAAAGACGAAAAAAGAAGCGGTCAAACCGCAAAAAAACTTGCTGGCCAATGCCCACATTACCGGTGCGGGCGAGGTGGAACAGCAGATCATCACCGATACCTTACAGCAGAACTATATGCCCTATGCGATGAGTGTGATTATGTCCCGCGCCATCCCCGAGATCGACGGCTTCAAACCCTCTCACCGCAAGGTGCTTTATACTATGTATACCATGGGCCTGCTCAAAGGCGGACTGGTTAAATCGGCGCGTATTGCCGGTGAAACGATGAAGCTTAACCCCCACGGTGACGCGGCCAACTACGATACGATGGTGCGTCTGTCCCGCGGTAATGAGGCTCTGCTCCATCCTTTTGTGGAGTCCAAGGGTAACTTCGGTAAGGCCTATTCCACCGATATGGAGTGCGCCGCCTCCCGTTACACCGAGGCAAAGCTGGCGCCCATCGCCGCCGAGCTGTTTGCGGACATTGATAAGGATGCGGTAGACTTTGTGGACAACTTTGACGCCACAATGAAGGAGCCGTCCTTGTTCCCCGTCACCTTCCCGTCTATTCTGGTGAATAACAACCTGGGTATCGCGGTGGGTATGGCCAGCAACATCTGTTCCTTCAACTTGGAAGAGGTGTGTGAAACCACCATTGCCCTGCTCAAAGACCCTGACCACGATATTCTGTCCACCCTTAAAGCACCGGACTTCCCCGGCGGCGGACAGCTGGTGTATCGTCGGGAGGATCTGGAGAAGATCTACGACACGGGTCGCGGCAGTGTGAAGGTGCGCTCGGTCTATACCTACGATAAGGCCAACAATTGCATTGACGTGACCGAGATTCCTTATACCACCAGCATCGAAGCTATCATCACCAAGGTATCCGAGCTGGTGAAGAGCGGCAAAGTGCGGGAGATCAACGATATCCGCAATGAGACCGATCTCAATGGTCTCAAAATCACCATTGATCTGAAACGCGGCACCGATCCCGACAAGCTGATGAATAAGCTGTTTGCCTCCACGCCGCTGGAAGATTCTTTCGGCTGTAACTTCAACGTCCTCATCGGCGGTGTGCCGATGGTAATGGGGGTGCGAGGGTTACTGGATGAGTGGATCGCCTTCCGTATGGAATGTGTCCGCCGCCGCACCTACTTTGATCTGTCTAAGGCGAGAGAGCGGCTTCACCTGCTCAAAGGCTTGGAGAAGATCCTGCTGGATATTGACAAGGCCATTGCCATTGTCCGTGAGACCGAGGAGGAGGCCGAGGTGGTCCCCAACCTGATGATCGGCTTCGGCATCGATCAGGTGCAGGCGGAATACGTGGCGGAGATCAAACTGCGCCACCTCAACCGTGAGTACATTGTCAAACGGCTCAAAGACGTGTCCGAGCTGGAAGCCTTGGTGGCGGATCTTGAAGACACCCTTAAAAGTAAAGCGCGTATTCGCCGCATTCTTATTGATGAGTTGCAGACGGTGGCAAAGAAATACGGGCAGCCTCGTCGCACCCAGATCATTTATGCCACCGATATCGCGGTGGTGGAAGAGGAAGAGGAGACTGTTGCGGATTATCCCTGCACCTTGTTCTTCACTCAGGAGGGGTATTTCAAGAAGATCACACCCCAGTCCCTGCGTATGAGCGGTGAGCAGAAACTCAAAGAAGGGGATTCCATCGTACAGACGGTGGAAACCTCCAACAATCGGGATCTGCTGTTTTTCAGCGATCGGTGTACGGTGTATAAGACCCGTGCCGCCGATTTCAAGGATACCAAGGCCAGCGTGATGGGTGATTATATCCCTGCCAAGCTGGGCTTTGAGGAAGGGGAGGGCACCCGTTATATGGCGGTGCTCACCGAGTACACCGGCTTTATGCTGTTTTTCTACGAAAACGGTAAGGTGGCCAAGGTGGAGATGTCTGCCTATGCCACTAAGG
>JAZOWI010000018.1:0-20911 GCA_045659145.1 Acutalibacteraceae bacterium
GACCCAGCCCTTGGAGTCCTTCATCCACTTGTTGGACACCATATAGCCGTTGGCATCGAGGAAGTACCACTTGCCGCCATCCTTAACCCATGCATTCTTGGTCATAGAACCGGAAGCATTCAGGTAGCACCAGCCGACGCTGTCCTTCTTCCAGCAGTTGGTGACCGCATAGCCATCGGCACCCACGTAGCACCAGCCAATGGAGTCCTTGACCCACTTATTGGTAGCCATACGGCCGTTCTCGTCCAGATAGCACCAACCCACAGAATCCTTCTTCCAGGTATTGGTGACGCAGTAACCGTTGGCGCCCACGTAGCACCAGCCCACAGAGTCCTTGACCCACTTATCGGTAAGCATATAGCCGTCGGCGCCCAGATAGCACCAACCATTGGAGTCCTTCTTCCATGCGTTGACCGTCTTCACGTCATTGACGTAATAGGCCCACTTGCCATCCTCTTTGATCCAGCCATTGAGAACGATCGGATCTTTCTCCCATACAGCATTCACAACTGTGTCCACAGTCACAGGATAGGTAGCACCCGGAGCATACTCAACGCCATCGATCTCCCACGCCTTGAAATGACTGCCATCGGGGGCTACAAAACCACAGGCAGGCAGAACAATCTCATCGACTATATCTTCAACGGGTTCCATCTCGCCTGTACCGCCGTTGGCGTTGAAAATAACAGTGTAGGTATCCGTAGGAAGTTTCTTAAACACTTCCACCTCAAAGGTGACAGCCATATCCAGATACTTCACCGTGATCTTGCGCACGCCTACCGTCGCGGAATGATAACCGGTCAGGGTATATCCCTCGGTGATCGACTCCTTAGAGCCGTCGTCGTAAACAACTTCCAGTACGAGACCGGTGGTATCCAGCGGCTCACCCAGCAGATACTGGCTCTTGTCAGGGGCGGAGGTAATTTTCAAACCCACCGGCTTTCTGGTATCCACCTTCACGTTATCGGTGATAAACTGTGCCAATTCCTGAGCCATTACCTGATGGCCGGCCACGTCAGGGTGGCCGTCGCCACCGCTGGTATTCTTGGTCAGCTGCACACAATAGTAGCCTTTTTCAGCACCGCCGAATTCGGCTACGATGTCCTGAATTTGCTGGTTGACCTCATCGGTCATCATATTGTAGATCCAAACGATCTTCGCCATAGGGTTCTTCTCACGCACCATAGTGAGCATTTCTACCAGACCTGCCTTGCGGGCAGCCTCGTCCTTCTGGTTCAGGGCATCGTTGGTGCCCAGCGCCAACACCACGATGTGGGGCGGACGAACATTGAAGTCAAACTTCTTATTCCGATCGTAGTTATACCGCTGCAAGGGATAGATATCCTGCATACACAAGCCGGCATAGCCATACTTGCAACCGGCACCGGACCAGGATACATTGGAATAAT
Source organism: Acutalibacteraceae bacterium (assembly GCA_045659145.1). Classification (GTDB taxonomy): domain Bacteria; phylum Bacillota; class Clostridia; order Oscillospirales; family Acutalibacteraceae; genus UBA5905. The sequence goes on from JAZOWI010000018.1 coordinate 1,410, forward strand.
CCGCACCCAGAGCCTGAGCAGTCAGGAAGGGATAGGCCTTGGTAGCGTCCTGATACAGGGGCTTGCCCGCCTTAGCGGTGGATTTCTTCGCCAGATTGCACTGACCCACCGAGATGGAATCGCCAACAAACTCAATGTACAGCTTGTTATCTACAGGCTTATCCTGCAACGTGCCGTTCAAGGTGATGGCAGACACGCCCACTTCTGCCTCGGCGTGCTCGGTCTGACGATAGATGGCAAAGGTATGACGTCCCGCCGTCAAACCACGAGCAATACGCATCGTGATCTCGCCGGTCTCGGTCAGATGGCAGGCATCCCGCGCCATCTCTTTACCATCCACCACAATCGTGAAATAAACACCTCCCAAAGTGGGGTCGGTGGTCGCGAGTCTCTTCACGTTAAAGGTCACGTATACCGTGCCCTCGCACTCTGCCGTAAACTCAATGGCCGATGCAGAGAAATCCAGCATCAAGTTGCTACCCACCAGCAGGTTGCGGCCCTGCGTTTTGATCTTGTCCATTACATCCGAAATGGGATAGGCGGTGCCTTCTTCCTCCTCGGCCTCCACCGTGACGGTAAAGGTGACCGTTTTACCCAAAGCCGTGATGGTAATGGTCTGCTCTCCCGCCGTCTGTGCATCGTAACCGCTCACCTCATAATCACCATAAAGGATGATGCGATCGTCCTCACCGAACTCCACCAACAAAGTCAGACCGGTGGTGTCCAATTCCTCGCCCTGAGCGTACACCAACTTATCCGGCGGGGTGCGAAGGGACACAGACTTCACATCAGCAGGATCGATATCCAGCACATCGGTCCAATCCAACTCTTCGTCGTTATAAATGTTATCGTCATCATCGCCCTTGGACGCAAATGCGACATTGTCCACCGAGCAGGTCTTGGAGCCCGCGTTCAGCTCAATAAGCAGGTTGGTACAAGACGCCGTATTAATCTCATAAGTGACCTGGGTCCACTCGTCGTATTCCTCAGGCCAGCGCTCGTCCAAAACATTGTCCTCGTTGTTGCCGTCCTTAAAATACACCACGGTATAACCCTTGGTCCAAAAAGTAAGCTCATAATCGGTATTGGGCGTAACCGGGACAACCTGGTATAAACCCGCCCAACTGCCGGTGAGTCCCACGCCGTAGCCGTCCTTGGCGTAAGCGGCGTCTACCACCACCTGACCGCTACACCAACTGGGAACCACCCAACCGGAGGTGTCGCCGGTCTCAAAGTCACCGTTGATCAACAGGTTACTGCCGGCACTGACCATTGTGCCCATAGGCGCTACTACACACAGCATCGCCAACGCTAACAGGGTTGCAAGAACTCTTTTCATACGATTCACTCCTTCCCAATACGGGGGATACTCCCCCATTTATCATTATTCTATCCTATTCCGTTGATTTTGACAAGTTGTTTTTTGCACAAAAAGGCGGCGGTCTTTTTGACAGAGCCCCCCGCTGTTGTTCGTTTGCTTATTCAATCCAATAGCCGTTGGCGTCCACGTAGTAGCTGCCTACCCACGTATTATAGACCATACGGCCGTCCTTATCCAGATAGCACCAACCCACGGAGTCCTTGACCCAAGCATTGGTCTTGCAGTAGCCGTTATCGCCCACATAGCACCAGCCCACAGAGTCCTTGACCCACTTGTTCACGACCATATAGCCGTCCTTACCGATGTAGCACCAACCCACCGAGTCCTTGACCCATTTGTTCACGACCATATAGCCATTGGAGCCCAGATAGCACCAGCCCTTGGAATCCTTCATCCACTTGTTAGTGACAGAGTAGCCGTCCTTGTCCACATAGGCCCAGTTGACGCCATCGTGGATCCACTGATTATAGACCATACGGCCGTCCTTATCCAAGTAGACCCAACCCTTGGAGTCCTTGACCCACTGATTGGTGACGCAGTAGCCGTCGGCGCCCACATAGCACCAACCCACCGAGTCCTTGATCCACTTGTTCACGACCATATAGCCGTCGGCACCCAAATAGCACCAACCCTTGGAGTCCTTTTTCCACACATTCACCGACTTAACATCGTTGACGTAATAGGCCCACTTGCCGTCTTCTTTCACCCAACCGTTTTTGGCAGGCTCCACGGGAGGATCGACAGGAGGATCGACGGGCTCGTCCTCCTCCACCGTCACGGTGAAGGTAGCACTCTTGCCCAACGCGGTGACGGTCACGGTCTGCTGGCCCGCCGTCTGGGCATCGTAGCCGCTGACCTCATAACCGCCGTAGAGAACGATCCGCTCATCCTCGCCGTATACCACCAACAAGGTCAGACCGGTGGTATCCAGCTCCTCGCCCACGGTATAAACCACCTTATCCGGCAGGGTGCGAATGGAAAGGGACTTCACATCGGCAGGGTTGATATCCGCCACGTCGGTCCAATCCAGTTCGTCGTCATTATAGATGTCGTCTGCACTAACGGTGGTCGCCACAGCACATAACATCATCAACGCCAACAGTAAAGCAAGAATCTTTTTCATATCTTTCTCTCCTTTCGAACGAGGGGACGCAGACAGGCGGTTGTCCATTGGCGACACCACCTCTGCTTTCTTACTTGTTGCCATTATACCTTATTCTTTTCTGTTTGACAACCCCTTTTTTTCAAGGAGGGATTCCGATAGCGCAAAAGGAAGCGGCGGCTTCTATGTAAGAAGCCGCCGCTTAATTTGTTTTGCGAATTAGGGGTTAGTGCACAGACCGGAGGCGTTGAAGTTATACTTCTTTCCGCCGATGGTCAGGGACTTGTTGGCTACCATATAGCCCTCGCCGTCCAGATAGTACCAGCCCTTGTCATAGACCCAAGCATTCTTGGTCATGGAGCCGTTCTTGTCCAGATAGATCCAGCCGTGGCTGTCCTTCTTCCAGCACTCGGTCACGGCATATCCGTCGGCGCCTCCATAGCACCAGCCCTTGCTGTCCTTGCACCAGGCATTGGTGAGCATGGCGCCGTCGGAGCCCACGTACACCCAACCCTTGGAATCCTTCCTCCAAGCATTGGTAGCCATATAGCCGTTAGCATCCAAGAAGTACCACTTGCCGTTGTCTTTGATCCACGCATTCTTGGTCATGGAGCCGTTCGAGTTGAGATAGCACCAGCCCACGGAATCCTTCTTCCAGCAGTTGGTGACCGCATAGCCGTCAGCGCCTACGTAACACCAACCCACCGAGTCTTTGACCCAGGCATTGGTCTTCATAGCGCCGTCGGAGCCAACATACACCCAACCCTTGGAATCTTTCTTCCAGGCATTGGTAACCATATGACCGCTGCCGTCCAGATAGTACCACTTGCCGCCATCCTTGATCCAGGCATTCTTTGCCATATAGCCGTCGGCACCCAGCCAGCACCAATAAGCGCCGTCCTTGGCCCAGTCGTTGGTGACCATCACGCCGTTAGAGCCCAGATAGACCCAACCCTTGGAATCCTTGACCCATTTGGACACCGCGGCATAGCCGCTGTTCAGGTAATACCACTTGCCGCCACACTTGACCCAGCCGCTGGCAGTGGACATAACGCCGCTTTTCTCCAAATACACCAGACCCTGCGAATCCTTGGCAAAGGTGTCTGCGGCCATAATGCCGTTTGCATCCAGATAATACCACTTGCCGCCGTCCTTGATCCACTGGTTCATCACCATGGCGCCGTTCTTGTAATAGGTCCACCGGTTGCCGGATTTGACCCAACCGTTGAGGGTCTTGGCCACGAAGGTATAGCCGTTCTCTTCGGCATATTCCTGCGCATAGGAGCCGGCAACACCGGAGATGACGGTGTCATCCCGATAACCGAAGATCCACCAGCCGATATATTCCACAGAAGGAGGCAAATAGAGTTCTTTCAGGGTGTTGGGGGTCTCGGGATCGTTCTCCAACGCAAAGTCGGCGATCACCTTGGTGCCGTCCTTGACCACCAGCATGGCGTTCTCGGGAATATCGCCCTTATAATCATACAGAACGTGATCCAGATACACCAGACCCTCGGGCTGAGCCTCATACCAGGCAGTGCCGTCAAAGGTGTGACCACCCATCTCAACAACGCTGGTAGGAAGGTCAATGGTCGTCAGATCCTCACTACCCATAAACGCACCGTACATAATGCTGGTCACACCGTAGGGCACGGTAAGAGCCGTAAGGTCGGTGCCACTGAATGCATACTTCGGAATCGCTTCCATCTGATTGGTCAGTTGCAGCTCTTTGAGGGGGCAACCGGAGAAGACGCCCTCGCTCAGCCAAACCGCAGGATTGCCGAAGGTTACCTCACTAATGAGGGTACCGGCAAAGGCGTACTCACCGATATACATAATCTGAGCAGGGAGATGCAGCTTGGTCAATGCCGTGCCGTAGAATGCCCAGTCACTGATCTCGGTCATATTTTTGCTGAACGTGACCGACGCCAACTTGCTGCAACCCTCAAAGGCGCCATAACTCAACCAAGTCAAACTGTCCGGCAACACCACCGAAGAGATCTTGGTATACGCAAAGGCCAGACTGCCGATACCACTTACACCCTCGCCCAGATCCAGAGAGGCGAGCCCGGAAGATCTGAAAGCATACTCTGCGATCCAATCCACCGAATCCGGCACCTTCAAGGAGGTGAGACCGGAATAGGCAAAGGAACTGTACCCGATATACTCCAATTTCTCGGGCAGTTCTACGCCGGTAAGAGACTCGGTGTTCATAAAGGCCTCTTGGTCGATGGAGACCAGCTCCGTGGGCAAAGTGACCTTGTTCAGGGCAGTACAATCCGCAAAGGCGCCATAAGCAATATCCGTTACCTTGGAGGAAACGGTCACCTGCGTCAGCTCGTCGCAACCGCGGAACGCATTGGGGGCGATCAGTTCCACCGTGTTGGGCATCACATAGGTGCCGGACAAATTCTTGTTCGCTAAGATGATCTGGGTCTTATCCTTGTTGTAGGTAACACCGTTTTCGGTGACGAAGTTCTTGTTGCCCGCGGCAAAGGTGACGGCAATATCTCCGTACACAGGCAGGAACAAGGCGAAAATGTCACTGACCGTAGCAGGCACCTCGTAACTCTCCATCGCGCCTGCCGCCAAGGCGATCACCTTGGTCATGGCCTTATCGTACAGGACGTTGTTCTTTGCACAATAATAGGGGTTGTCGGCAGACACCGTCAACTCTTCCAGATACAAGTCTCCAAACATCTCAGGGGTGAGTTCTTCCACCGCCGCGCCGAAATGGACAGTCCGCAAGTTCCACAGACCCCAGAACAGCTCTTCGTCCACGGTGACCACCGAATCGGGAAGGATCAACTCCTCCACCTGCCAATATTCACCCAGATAGGACACACCTACCACGGGATGGTTGCCGATGGTGGCGGGAATCTCCAACACATTAGAGGACATAAACCAATCGGTAATGATGGCGCCGTCATCGGTAACGATATACTGGAACTCATCGTCGTTATTAACTTCCATTACGTACGCGTCGTAAGTAAATTTGAAGCCGCCGATCTCTCCATAGGCGGTGTTTTGACCCACCGTCCACTGATTAAAGTAATCCTGATCGCTCCACCAATTGAGCTGGAACTGATAGCCGTTCCATTCAAAGGAATCCTTGCCCTGACCGGCGGGCAGGAGAATCTCCGTGCCGTCTTTCAGGGTGACGGTCACGTCACCGCGAGGGGCGCGATATTCGAAGAACTCAGGACTTTGGGTCCACATATCGTTTTCATCGTAATAATACGTGGTGGTCCACCAGCCGTCAACGCCCTCCAACAGATAAATGGGTTCCCCCTTCACCGAGGCGATGGGGTTTTCCAGGACCTCTACTTCATAGGTGAATTCAAATCCGGCAAGGTAACCATAACAAGAGTTTTTACCCACACCCCACTGGTTCTCATAGCTTTGGTCATTGTACAATTCAACGGAATACTCACAACCATTCCATTGGAATTCGTACCCGTTTTCATCGGAGAGGGTATACGTGGTTCCATCCTTCAACTGAAGGATGATCTGCTCGGGACGACAAGCTTCCCAATTATAATGCCAGTACTCGGGAGTGTATACGTAATCCCCCAGTTCCTCATCATAGACCCAATCCTGATCCCAATCACCACAGGTTTTTTCGATGACCGGCGCCTTCACCACCGTAGCGGACAGAATGGGATTCTCCAACACCTTTACGGCGATGGTGTCGGTGAAGCCGAGTGCCGATACCGTTGCCGTATAGGCCTGACCCGCTTCCCATTCATTGCCGTAGCCTTGATTATCGGATACGGCAACGTCAACATCTACATCCTCTTCCGTAAGGACCGTTCCGTCCTTTTTGGTTATGGTGTAGCGGATGTGATACGCATATTCTTGGACTTTCCATTCCACATACTCATCGTCGATCCAGTCAGAGTCCCATTCGTAATCCGCGTCATAAATGATAGCGATATCTTGAAACTCTACCGACGCAATATCCGATTCTTCCGCATGCACGACAATATCGCCCGCATACTCATTGAAGGATTCGAGCCTTAATTGATACTGCGTTCCGGCACGCAAAGCGGCGTAGAGAGAAAAGTTTCTATCCTCACCGCCGTCGTCATTATAGGCGATCTCATACTCTCCATCGTACAGATAACATACGGGATCGATGCTATTACCGGCGGAATAGATGTGATACACCCCGTCCTTCGGGGGGGTGAAATACACGTAGGTGTGCCCCTCCGCCGCCACCGTCACCGTCATCGGCTGATCAAAGGGGAGGATCCACTCATCCTCCGCCGATGCCACAATGCCGGTCAGCGGCAATGCCGTCAGCAGCAGCATCGTCGCCAGCACACAAGCCAACAGTCGTTTAAATCGTTTCACTCACAACACCTTCCTTAACATAATCCGTTTACTATATCAATGCCCCGAGCAGACTGCCGGTGTCTGCTCGCTGGCATAATAGCCTACTTCTATTTTACTGCACTCACGGGTAAAAAGCAACCCCGTTTCCTTGCAAAAATACCCTTTGTGCACCCCTGCAACCTCGGGGAAGGTCGTTTGGGTGTGCTCGGGCATCTTTTCGATGATGGCGGAAAACAGTTGAGCCGCCCGATTTTCCTGCCAACCGTCGCCGTGCCACACGGCACAGCTGTATTCGGGGGTCACCCCCACGAACCAGTTATCCTCATATCGGTCACCGGTGCCGGTTTTTCCCGCCACCTCCAGCCCTTCGCAGGCGGCCGCCTCACCGGTGGCGCCACGGCGCGTTACCTCTTGCAACAAACGATTCATTACACCTGCGGTAGAGGCTTTGATGACTTGATTGGGAGCATAGTCAGCGGTATACACAGCTTCCCCCTGTCGCCGCAGCTGGGTCACCGCATAGGGGCGCTGATATGCCCCTTCATTGGCGAAGATCTGATAATACCCCGCCATATCCACCGGAGATGTACCAGCAACCAGAGAGCCCAGCGCAATGTTGCCGATGATCTCCTCTTCACCGCCCGCCTGCATACGAGACGCCTCGGCGGAAAGATCCATTCCCAATTGATGTTGCAAAAACTCCACCGAGCGGGACACGCCGTAGTCTTTCAGACAATGCACCGCCGTGGTGTTGAGAGATTGACGGATACACTCACGCAGACTCTCCGCCTCGTAGGAATACTTCCCCGTGGCATTGGAGGGCCAATCGTTCAGCCGTCCGCCCTCCCCTTCGATACGCTTATACGGCTCATCCGTCAGTCGCGTCCCCCAATGGATGCGCCCCGCATCCATAGCCGGCGCGTACACACTCAATGGCTTGATGGAGGAGTGGGGCGCGCGGGGGATCACCCCATTGGCGGATCCGCCGCCGCTGTATACCACGCGCAGGGCACCGTGCAGATCCGTCACCGCGCAACCAAAGGCCAGTCCCTCCGGTGCCGTGGCATACACCGCCGCCACCGCCTCATATACCGTCGGGTCCAGAGCGGTATGAATCTCATAACCGCCGGAGAACAAGAGCCGCTGCGCTTTTGCTTCTTTTATACCTTTCTGTTCCGCCAATGCGGTCACCGCCTCGGTCAATGCCAGACACACATAGTCATCGTATCCGACATCGGTCAGACAAAAAGCCGCATAATTCATCCGATTCGGTGTTGCCAACACATTCCCATCCATATCGTACACCGTCACGCAGGCGCTGCCGCCGCAACCGCTCAGCATCGTCAGCAGAATGACCAGCGCCATTCCTATGCACCATCGTTTCATTGGTCTCCTTCTTTCTCCAATTGGGCAATATACTCCAATAGTTCCTCAGGCAAGGAGGTGTCCGGTTGGTCCTTGATCTTCTCTCCCAAGGGGCTGAGCCGCTCAGGGAGCGCCGCTAACCGATTTGCCACCTCCACCAGTTTCTTGTTGCAAATATCCGCGCTGGACGGACTGCCTGCCTGCTCGTACAGCAGCGCGCCGATGCGCAGCCACTGGGCATATTGACGGTAGTTCTCCGTGGAGAAGGGCGCCAGTTCCAACGCCCGATCCATGTGGCGGATCACCTGACCGAAATCTCCCTTGGCGTAAGCATTGGCCGCCTTGTGAAGATAGGCCATCGGCACGTCGGCATTTCTCTCCAAGATTGTATCCGCCAGCGCCTCCCGATCCGCCGCATTTTCCAATTCATTCAGGCGGTTGACGGCAATGGTCCGGCTGATAGGATACATCGCATAGGCCGCCTCGGTCTTCCTAAACCGCCCCAGCCCCTGGGCCGTTCCCACATACAGGGAAAGCGCCGTCAGCACCGTGGCGGCGGTGGCAAACACCCCCTTGCGCCGCAGGGTGATCTCCTTGACGGAGGTATCCGCCATCACCGTGGCAAGCAACATAAACACCGCCGCAAATTGCAGGTCAAAATCAAAGCAGGCGTGAGCCAGCATCACCGCTGTGATGCCCCGATACCGCCGCGCAACACGGCGATCCACCAGAAACCGCACCGCCGTACCCACCAACAAAAGGGCGGGGACCCATCCCACGTCCAACATAATCTGCAACAAATCGTTGTGCACCGCCTGCACGCTGTACACACCGCTCTGGATGCTCTGTTCCAGGTGATAATACCCCATATACCCCAAGCCAAAGGGATGGCGCAAAATCACGGGCAAAGCATCGTAAGCATACAAAAAGCGTCCCACAAAGGTGCTCTCGGTCAGGGAAAACCGCAAATAACGGGTCAGCACCCCGAAATTGTCGGTCAGCAGGCAATACAGCGTCACCGCCGCACCGGCGCCGCCGATACAGCCTACCGTAATCCACCGCACGCGGCGATTCTTGTTGGTGAGCAGGGCCACTCCATTGGCCAACGCCGTCAGCACCAGCACCGTGCGGCTGCCTGAATACAGAATACCCGCCAACAGCACCGCCGTACACACATAATCGGTCCAATGGGGTCGGGGCTTAGTAATAAGCCACAACTGAGCCACCAACAAAAGCAGGGCGAAGGTGTTGGGGTACTGCAAAAAGCCGCCCAGTCGATCCGCCACCGACACATAGTCCCGTAAAACGGGAATCCCCATCCCTATCGCCGACAGCACCGTCATCAGTGCCGCCGCAAGGGGAAGTCCGTTCATGACCTGCTCTCGTCCGTTCTCCTCCTGCATCAGCACCAGCGTATACAGCACCACCGGCAGGAACTTAAAGAAGCCGAACAGCGCGTCGCCGCCGCTCACCGCCCACAGTGCCGTGAGGGCATAGGCCGCCACTGTCACCGTCAGCGCAATGCCCGTCCAAGTGACCGCCACCCGCAGGCTACCGCCGCGGTACAGCCGCACCGTCAGCCATATAAGCAGAACCGCCGCCACCCCGCAGGCAGTATAGACGTGAAAGAGTCCCACGCAAAACAGCGCCCCGTACAGAGCCATCTGTGCGAAGGAAAGCGTCGGTATGGTTTGTTTTGTTTTCATCCCCGATCCCTCCGGAGCTTAATCTATACCATAATTATACACCGAAACATCCCCCACCGTCAACGAAAAACCGAAAAGAAAAACGGCTCTGCAAGCAGAGCCGTTTTAAAAACTTGTTTAATTTGCCGTGGTGGAAGTGGTACTTCCCGTGGTAGTCGTCGTAGTGGTGGTGGTTCCCACATCCGGCAGAAGAGATTCAGTGGAGATCTGCTCCACCGCCGCCTGCACCTGCGCATCCTCCTCCGGTTTGAGCAACTGATACACCGCCGCCTGCTCCGCAGGCAGTTCTACCGGCACCGTGGGAACAATGCCCACGTCCTGCCAGGAGCCGCTTTTCAGCAGACCGTACTGTCCCACCGTCAGCTTGATGGCGGAGGAGTCGGATTCCAACACGAAATACTCCTGATACTTGGCCTTGCCGGCGGAGGTCTGTCCCACCACCGTGGTCAGGCTGGCATCCTGCAACACACCGGCAAAGAATTCCGCCTCACCGGCGGTGCCGCTGTTGACCAGCGTCACCGAGGACACGCTGAGCTGGTTGCTGTTGGAGGTGTTGAGCTTGGTCACGTTGCCATTGACGTCGGTGAGGGTGCCGTAACTGCCCAGCGGCATAATGTAGTTGAGGATCTCCTGCACCGCCGCGGAAGAGCCGCCTGCATTATTGCGCAGATCAAACACCAGACCGGTCACGCCCTGCTCCAACATAGAGGACACCACCGCGCGGAACTGATCCGGCGTGTTCTCGTAAAAGGCGGTGATCTTAATATAGCCCACCGACCCCAGCATAGCATCCTGCACCGTGCGCACCGTGTACTCGAAAGCAGTCAGGTCAAAGGAATGGGTCTCTTCCCCCCGCTGAATGGTGAGAAGCACCTTTTCGGCAGTATTGATAAGGGTCTGCAATTCGGACAGGCTCTTCTCCGCCACGGGCGTGCCGTCCACTGCCGTGATCACGTCGCCCGCTTTGACGCCGGCCTTACCCGCCGCCGAGTCCACCTGCACACGGCTGACCACTATGCGCAACTGGCTGTCCAGACTCAGCGACAGGCCTATATTGGTGGCCTTGCCGGCCAGACGGGTCTTCTCCGCCAGCCAACGGGCGGGATTATAATACACCGCATAGGGATCGTTGAGGCCGTAAATATAGCCCTGCGTAATTCCCTGCCGTAAAGCCTCTTCGTCCAGATCGGGATAATACTGCCGCACCTTCTTATCCACATCGTTGATGTGGGCATACATCGCCTGCCGCTGACCCACCAACTGGAGCTGGCTGTTGAACAGCCGCATGGCTAACAGCATAGTCAACGACACGGTCAGTGCCGCCGTCAGCAGGATCAGGGTGATGGTGGTGCTGATACTGATTTTTCTCTTCATAGTGTTCCCCCGTTTCAGTTGACGTTGGGATGGACATAGTTGGGATACGGGTTGACCCGTTCGCCGTTGACCCGCACCTCAAAGTGCAGGTGGGGACCGGTGACGTTGCCGGTGTTGCCGGCCTTGCCAATGACCGTCTTGCCGCCGGTCACCTTCTGCCCTTCCTTGGCGTACATAGCCGAGCAGTGGGCATACATAGTATGAATGGTGCGTCCCTTACTGTCCACACCGTGGTCGATGATAACGCAATAGCCGTAACCATAGCTCCATCCCGTGCCCCAGCGGCTGGTGCTGTTGACCGCGATCACCACACCATCCGCCGCCGCCACGATATTCTCACCGTATACGGGGATGGGACCGTTGGCAATATCCAGTCCGCGGTGTTGGGTGCCCCAACGGGGACCGTAATAGGAGGAGATGGCCCGCACCGTGGGCACCGGCCAATACATCATATTCTGATCGTACCGTCCTACCGAAGCGGTGCTCTTAATAAGCGCCTCAATGGCCGCATCCGCCTGAGCGATCTTCTTCTGGGTCTCTTTCAGGTCGGAATTATAGTCGGACACGGTGGACTGCAACTTGCGGATCTCGGTCTGCACCGCCGCGTGAAGGGTGTTCAGCTCCTTTTTTTTGCCGTCGGCGTCCGCCTTCAGCTTCTTGACTGCTGCCTGCTCCGATTCCACTTCGGCCTTTTGCTGTTCCAGTTCTTCCTTCTGTGCACGGATCTGTTCCAGTGCCGCCTCTAACTCGTCCATGGTCTGCTGATCCCGACGGGCGATGCACTCCGCCGCCTTGGATTTGAGCAGATACTCGGTGTAATTATCCGTGTTAAGCAGACGCTGGATGCCCGTCAGGTTACCGCTCTTGGCAATGGCGCGCAATCGCTCGCCCAGCAGGCGGTGAGTCTCCCGAATCTCGGTCTCTTTCTTCTGAATATCACTCTCCGCCGTGGCGATGGCCGCGGTCTTCTGCTGAATATTGGTGCTCAGTTGGGATAACTGCGATTCCAACAGCGTGATCTGCTGAGTGGCGTTATCGATCTGGGAATCCAGCAGATCTTTCCGCTTCTTACTGGCCGCCAGATCCGAGCTGGCCGCCGCCAGCTCGTTCTTGATCTTCTTTTCCTGAGATTGCAGGTTTTTCAGCTGATTCTCCAGCTCCGTCAGACTGGCCGCCTGTGCAGGCACCGAGGGAAGGGCGGAACCGAGAGACAACAGCATCACCATGGCTGCCAGCAGAGCCGTCAGCCGTCTGCGCTTGCCTTGCATCATATCCGCATACTCCCTTCCTGTTTGAGGTAGCGGCTCATAGAGATGACACTGCCGCACACGCCCACCAGCACACCGCCCACCAAGAAGCCGAACAGCAGAGGCTTCCACTGCTGGGCAAAGGGAACCAAGGTGAGCAAGGGATTGCTGAACACAAAGGCATTGACTAAGGCGCGATAGACCGCCCCGATAAGGCCGAAGCCCACACCGCCGGCGATCAGGCCCAGCAGGACGCCCTCCACTACAAAGGGGAAGCGCACAAAGCTGTCGGTGGCACCCACCGATTTCATAATGTAGATCTCCAAGCGGCGGCTGTATACCGTCAGCTTGATGGTGTTGACAATGATGAACAGAGACACCGCCAGCAGCACAATAATCACACTGCCGCCGATGGCCAGCACCACCTGTCGCACACGAGTAAGTACCGCGGCGGTGTTGGCATCATAGGACACCTCATCCACTCCGGGCAGAGCCGTAATGCGATCAATGGTCTGCTGGAAAAAGGACAGATCGGTCATAGACACGATGTACGTATCCGGCAAGGGGTTGTTGTCCCCCTCAAAGCTGTTCATCGTCTCGTCCTGCAACACGTCGCCGTATTGGGCCAAAAACTCCTCTTTGGAGAGATAGTCCGCCTTGGCCACGTTCTCCATACTCCGCAGGGTCAGACCGATCTCCATCACCTGCTCCTCGGTCTGGTCGGTATCCAGATACACGGCGATGACGTTCTGCTCATAGGCGTTCTGGAACATATTATCCACGTTGATGTAAATAAGGTAGGAGAAACCGGTGAGCAGCAGACAGCACACCAGCACGCCCACCGAGGCCAGCGCCATCAGGCGGTTATGCCAGGTGTTGCGACATCCCTCTTTGATCAGGTACTTGATAACGTGAGGCATTAGCAATTCGCTGGTTTGTCTCTTCTTTTTGCTCTTTCCCATCAGAATGCGCCCCCTTTCTCCGCCACCATATCCCCGAGGGAGACCTTGGAGCGGCGACCGGGACGGCCGGTATCCGACACGATGTGTCCGTTTTTCAAGGTGATGACCCGATGGTCAAACTGATGCACCAGCTCGTGCTCATGGGTGACCATCAGCACGGTGGTGCCCTTCTCATTGATACGGGTGAGCATCTCCACAATGTCGTGGGACATCTCAGGGTCCACGTTACCGGTGGGCTCGTCCGCGATGATCAGCGAAGGATTGTTGGCCAGCGCCCGCGCCAGACCCACCCGCTGCTGTTCGCCGCCGGACAGCTCCGGCGGGAAACGGTTTCCCTTGCCTTCCAGGCCCAACAGCTCCAAAACGTAGTTGACGCGACGATTGATCTCCCGCTTCTTTTTACCCACCACCCGCATAGAAAAGGCCACGTTGTCATACACGGTCATAGAGTTGATCAAGCGGAAATCCTGAAATACAATGCCCATAGTGCGGCGGAAAAAGGGGATCTCTTTCCGTTTCAGGCGGGAGAGACGATAACCGTTGACCATCACCTCACCGGCGGTGGGGGTCTCCTCTCTCATAATCAATTTGAGGAAAGTGCTCTTGCCCGCACCGGAGGCGCCCACGATAAAGGCAAACTCGCCGTCATCGATATGCAAATTGACATCTTCCAGCGCATGACTGCCGGAACCGTAGGTCTTATAGACCCCTTGGAACTCGATCATACGATCTGCCTCCTATCTTAAAGCATCCGAAGATACAGAATCATCTAAGCAAAAAAGTGGTCAAGGGACCGTCTATCAGTATACAATACCCCGATCTCTGCCACAAGTGAAAATCATTGGAAATAACCAATCACAGCCGCCGACAGAACCTGCCGACGGCTGGATGTAACCACTACATAAAGCCCCGGGCAATTAATACTTGACGGGGTTGGCGCTGAGATACTTCTTCACCATCAGGGCAACCTTGAATACGATGGCATCGTCAAACTCCCGCAGATCCAGACCGGTGAGGCGCTTGATCTTCTCCAAACGATAGACCAGCGTGTTGCGGTGGACGAACAGCTTACGGGAGGTCTCAGACACGTTCAGGTTGTTCTCAAAGAACTTCTGAATGGTGAACAGGGTCTCCTGATCCAAGGATTCGATGGAGCCCTTTTTGAACACCTCGCGCAGGAACATCTCGCACAGGGTGGTGGGCAGCTGATAGATCAGGCGGGCCACACCCAGATGGTCGTAGCGGATGATGGGGCGATCATTGTCAAACACCTTACCCACTTCCAGCGCCACCTGCGCCTCCTTGAAGGAGCCGGCCAGTTCCTTGATGCCCTCCACGGCGGTGCCGATGCCCACGATGGCCTGAGTATAGAACTCACTGCCCAGCGTATCCACAATGGAGCGAGCCAGTTTTTCCAGATCCTTGGGGTCGGTGCCGGAGCGGATCTCCTTAACCAAAGCGATGTCGCTCTCATTGATGCTGATAACAAAATCCTTAGCCTTGTCGGGGAAGAGATTCTGCACCACCTCAAACGCGGAGGTCTCGGTACGGGACAGGATACGAATGAGCAGTACCACACGGCACACATCGTTGTTAAAGCGAAGCTCTCTGGATTTGAGGTAAATATCCCCCGGCAGAATATTGTCCAGAATCACGTTCTTAACAAAATTGCTGCGATCGAACTTCTCGTCATAGAACTGCTTGATGCTGGTCAGGGACACAGAGAGCAGAGCCGCGTACCGTGCCGCGCTCTCATCCTCGCCCTCCACAAACAGCACATACTCGTGATACGGAACAGAACCGAAGGGCATATAAGTATACCCGTCCAGCACAAAGGTCTCGGGCTGGGCAAAGGTCTCCTCGTTGAGGACCGAAGCCTCTCCTACGCGACCCAGATCGCTGCACGCAATAACGGTCATACTCTCATCCACAATACCCACGGTGCGATCGATCGCCTCTTTGGTCTGGTGGATGATCCCCTGAAACATACGGTTGGACATGACAAGCACTCCTTTTCTGCACAACATCGGCCGCCCACCGACAAGAGGGTACACCTATCGTGGGGCTGGAGATGACTCCCTGCGACCGATTCCGTATACTCTCTCCGCATAGTGCGGCGGCTATTTTTCTCTATCCCGTGGGGATCTGGGATCCCGACAGGACATACCAGTATTATTTTATACAATTTTTTACCAATTTGCAAGAAAAAATCGCTAAAAAATCGTCTTTTTTTATAAAAATAACGACATAGCGCAATGCGAGCAATGCCAACCGGTCTCAAATCGGTATATTTCGGTGCTTTTTACGCAATTCGTTCCAACAAAGCGTCTGTAACTTCACCATAGTAACGCCATCCGGTGCGTCACACATTACCGGATAACCGCCAAAATAAGCGCTAACCTTAGTCAACGTAGGTAATATACCCGACACCATCGTGACTTTCTGCAATGAACTTGTGCTCAATCTCCGTGCCATCTTCGTAACACAGGGTGAAAGAAAACCTCGTCTGCGGGAGGTCAAAATTTACATCGGCTGCTAGTGCATCAAACAAGGCTTGGTCAGGTTCCCAAGAGAACAGAAGGCTACCCTCTCCTCTCTGTATATCCTTGTATACGTCTCGGAGAGAATCGCCGGGAATGATGATGTTCTGTCCATATATCCAGCAATTACCGTGCCGATACACCGGCTTATCGATAAAATGCTCCGTACCGTCATCGTCAATCAGGCGATACGATATACCCTTCTTGGACCACGCATTTGCGTAAATGGCACATTGAATCTTGCCATATTCGGATTCGCATTTTCCACGGATCTCCTTGACCTTCGTCCAATCCTCCACATCCAAACGGAATCCACCGGTGGTCGCATATACGATCAACGCGTCTTCATTATACTTCGATGAAATGCGGTATGCGTATCCTTCCTCCGTCCAGGCTTGCTCCATCTGTACCAGGGTCTGTGTCTTCTCTTGACGGAGCTGATCGATCTCCGCCTCCGTCCGTCCCTGCACGTCCGTCGCTTCTAACACAAACTGCATAGGAACATTTTGCTCCAACGAGCTTGCAGAGATTTCACCGTTGCTGTAACAGACAGGCTGTAAAAAGTACTGCGGTGCCACAGACGATTCCTCTCCCACAGAAGGCAAAACGGGTGTGTCGCCGCTACCTAAAGGCAAAATGGGCGAATCGCCACCACCAATAAAAACACATATCATTAGCACAGCCAAACATCCGGCTGCAGCGGAAGAAATCGCCGTACGCACTTTCTTCTTCCTTTTAATCTGCACTTGAGCCCGTTCCAAGACATTCTGAGCCATTTCATTATAAGATTTCACTCGTATAACCCTCCTTACGCAATTCTTCCGACAGTGCTTTACGAGCACGACTGACCAGCATCTCCACTGCGTGCACCTTCTTTTTCATCACCTTGGCCACTTGCTTGCAAGAGAAATTCTCAAAATATACAAGCCATAATACCTGTTGGTGCTCTGGTTTCAGCCTGCTCAGCGCAAGATGCACGGCTCGCCGCTTTTCTTCTCGGAAATAGAGTTCTTCAACACTGTTGGACGTGACTGCATTATCTGTGCAAGCATCCAAAGAAACCTCTTGCCGACGCTTGTTGTGCCGAAGATAGTCGATCGCCCTATTTCGGCCCATTGTATACAACCACGTTTTGAAAGAACTGTTTCCTTTATCCGCAGGTCTACGTACCACCAAACGAACAAATGTCTCTTCGGTTAGTTCTTCGGCGATATGGATATCGTGTACAATACTGTTGATATACAGCATTAGTCCATCTTTATAGTCACGCACGATTTCGACCAATCCTGTTTCGTCACCGTCTAAGAAACGACGATAACTGCTACTGCCGCTATCCATATACACGCCTCCGTTCTCAGTTCTTTCACCTATTACACGAAACAACCAATCATTTCCTCACGCAAAAGGATCACTTAATTTACGTTCATTCTATTTCGCCGTATTGCTAAAGTTCTAATTATCACGCATTTATCTTCAAAAAAACACCGCTGCCGAAACCGACAGCGGTGTTTTGATAAACGATGGATTAGTTGCAGATGGTGCGCTCGGTGTCCTTGTCGAACAGGTGGATCTTCACGTTCTCCAAAGCCACTTCGATGGTGTCGCCGGGGTGAGCGGTGGAGGTGGGCTCCACGCGGGCGGTGAAGTCGAAGCCTTCCACGTTGACGTACAGGAAGGTCTCGGCACCCATCAACTCGGTAACCTCCACCTTAGCCTGCACCTTGCAGTCGGCAAACTCTTCCAGCAGACGGGGCTCGTCGTGGACATCCTCAGGACGGATACCCATGATAACCTCTTTGCCCACATACTCATCGATGTTCTTGCCTTCCAGCTTGGCGGCCGGCAGCGGGATCTGATACTTCACACCGCGGCGGGTCTTGGTATCCTCGGAGCCAAACTCAACATAGTAGCCCTTCTCGTTCTTGCCGATGACGGACTCGATGAAGTTCATCTGGGGGCTGCCGATAAAGCCGGCAACGAACATATTGCAGGGCAGGTCGTACAGACGCTGGGGAGTATCCACCTGCTGGATCAGACCATCCTTCATAACCACGATACGGTCGGCCATGGTCATAGCCTCGGTCTGGTCGTGGGTAACGTAAATGAAGGTGGTACCCAGCTTCTGGTGCAGCTTGGACAGCTCGGTACGCATCTGGGCACGCAGCTTAGCATCCAGGTTGGACAGCGGCTCGTCCAGCAGGAAGACCTTGGGCTCACGGACGATGGCACGACCCAGAGCCACACGCTGACGCTGACCACCGGACAGAGCCTTCGGCTTACGATCCAGCAGGTGAGCGATATCCAGAATGCGGGCAGCCTCCTCAACGCGGCGCTTGATCTCGTCCTTGGAGGTCTTACGCAGCTTCAGACCGAAGGCCATGTTATCAAACACGGTCATATGGGGATACAGAGCGTAGTTCTGGAACACCATGGCGATGTCGCGATCCTTGGGAGCCACGTCGTTAACCAGACGATCGCCGATGTACAGCTCGCCGGAAGAAATCTCTTCCAGACCAGCAATCATACGCAGGGTGGTGGACTTACCACAACCGGAAGGACCGACCATGATGATGAACTCTTTGTCCTTAATCTCCAGGTTGAAGTCGGACACGGCGATAACACCGCCGGGGTACTTCTTGTAAATGTTCTTCAAAGAAAGACTTGCCATAATGAACCTCCACATAAATATATTGGGCATCAGCCTGCCGACTATACGCCGACAGACAGATAAATTCCTACACACATACTATACCACTACTTGAAAAAATAAACCATACCTAAAATGCACAAAGATTTCTCCCCATTTCTAGGAAGAATTTATAGCACCTCGTAACAATAACCAAATTTTTTAATTATTTTCAGTCAAAATGCTGTCTTTTTCCTCCGGAGTCAAAGGACGGCATTCTCCCTCAACCAGGGTTTCGTCCAGGGCGAGACCGCCCATTTTCACCCGTTTGAGCCAATCCACGTGACAACCCACCGCCGCAAACATCCGCTTGATTTGGTGATATTTTCCCTCGTAGATGACCACCTCCACCAGGGGGTTGTCCCCCTCCCGAAGCACCTTCAGGTGAGCCGGCTGGCACTGGGTGCCGTCCGCCAAAACGGGACCGGCACGAAAGGTCTCTGCCCCCTCTTCGGTCAAGGGCTTGTCCAGCACCGCGTGATAGGTTTTTGGAATATGGTGGCGGGGTGACAGCATCCGATGAGCAAACTCTCCATCGTCAGTAATCAGCACCAGACCGTGGGTGTCCTTGTCCAACCGACCGGCCGGAAACACCCCCTTACGGCGATGTTCTGCCGGCAACAGATCCACCACGGTGGGTACCTTAGGGTCTCGGGAGACACACAGAATCCCTGCCGGCTTATTCAGCATCCAATAGACGAATTTGGCATAGCCCAACGCCTTGCCGTCCACCGCAATGGTGTGGGCGGCAGGATCCAGTTTCAGGGCGCCTTGACGGCAGACCTTGCCGTCCACCGTCAC